>NZ_JBIRAW010000030.1:0-144696 GCF_044326315.1 Actinomadura sp. 9N407
GGCGAACACGCCACGAGTCAACGGAGGGGGTTAGAAGTCGAGGGCGACCTTGCCGATGGCGGCGCCGGTGCGGAGGCGTTCTACGGCCTCTGCGAGGCGGTCGGCGGGATGGCGCTCGATCGGCAAGACCAGCTCGCCGGAGGCCAGCTCGGCCAGCAGCCGGTCGGCGTCCGCCGCGACCTCGGCGCCCCGGGTCATCAGGTTGACCGGCAGCAGCGACACGTCCGCCAGCAGGAAGTCCGCCAGGTCCACCTGGAAGTCGCGGCCGGCCGTGTAGCCGACCAGTGCGACCCGGCCGCGTCCCCTGACCAGGCCCAGCACGGTGGACAGCACCGCGCCGCCGACCGTGTCGATCACCGCGTCGAGCCGGCCGCCGGCCGTCTCCTCGGTCAGCTCGGAGGCCAGCACCGCCTTGCCGGGCGCCGGGACGTGCGCCAGCTTGGCCGGGCGGCCGACCACGCCGACGACCTCGGCCCCGGCGCGCGCCGCGACCTGGACGGTCAGCGCGCCGACCGCGCCCGCCGCCCCGGTCACCGCCACGCGTTCCCCTGGGCGGATCGCGGCCACCGCGTGCACCGCCGCCCACGCCGTACCGGCGGGTGAGAAGAAGCAGCAGGCCAGCGCGGGATCCGTCCCCTCCGGTACGGGCACGACCGCCGAGTCGCGTACCACCGCGTGCTCGGCCCAGCCGCCGTCGCGCCGCATGCCCGCGCCACCGCCCCGCAGCCGTACCGGCAGCCCTTCCGGATGGACGTCGGAGGCCACGACGACCCCGGCCGCCTCGGTGCCCGGAACCATCGGCAGGTCGGGCAGGACGCCGAACCTCCCGTCCACGATGTTGAGATCGAGATGCCCGACCTGCGCGGCGTGGACCCGGATGAGCGTGTGGCCGGGCGGCCGTTCGGGGACGGGCCGTTCGACCAGGCGGGGCAGCGTGCCGAACTCCTCCAGCACGAGAGCCCGCGAGACTGCGCGACCGCCGTTCAAAGCCGTACCTCATAACGCTTCAGGACGCGGGATGCCACGATCCGCAGCACCCGGTCGAAGACGAATCCCAGGATCCCCAGCATGATGATGCCCACGAAGACCCAGTCGATCCGGCCGTAGTTGCGCGAGGTCCAGATGAGCGCGCCCAGCCCGACCTGCGCGGCGACGATCTCCGCCGACACGATGGTCAGGAAGCTGTTGCCCATCGCCAGCCGCGCGCCCGTGACGATGTGCGGCACCGTCGAGGGCAGGATCACGCAGCGCATCACCTGCCCGCGGCCCGCGCCCAGGCTGGCCGCCGCGCGCAGCTTGGTCTCGTTCACCGACAGCACGCCCGCGATGGTGTTGAGGGTGACGATGAAGACGGCGGTGTAGAAGATCAGCACGACCTTGGACGCCTCGCCGATGCCGAGCCACACCACGGCCAGCGTGACGAACGCGATCGGCGGGATGAAGCGGAAGAACTCGATGTAGGGGTCCAGCAGCCGGCGGATGAACGGGACCTGCCCCATCAGCAGGCCGACCGGGACCCCGACGAGCAGGCCGAGGCCCCAGCCGATCAGGATCCGGCGGCTGGAGGCGATCACCGAGTTGAGCAGCGTGCCGTCCGCGGCCAGTTCGCGCGCGGCCGACAGGGTCTGCCCCGGCGAGGCGACCAGCCCGGAGCCGTACTTCATCGCCAGCAGCTGCCAGACCCCGATCCCGAAGATGATCGACAGCAGGAACATGCCGGCGCCGCGCAGCCGCCCGGCCATCACGCCGGGCGCGGACCGCTCGGCGGGCTTCTTGGCGGGGGCGTCCGCCGCCGCGATCGTCATCGTGCCTCCTCGGTCTCGTCGCCGGCGTCCTCGACGCCCTGCTCCCGCAGGGACTTGCGCACCTCTTCCCCGATGTCGCGGCGCAGCGCCGCGCGCAGCGCGATCGTCTCGGGCGCGGTGTCGTCGCGGGGGCGGGGCAGGTCCACCGAGTAGACCGCCTTGATCCCGGCGGCCGGGCCGGCGGTCATCACCGCGACGCGGTCGGCCAGGACGAGCGCCTCGTCGATGTCGTGGGTGACGAACACGACGGTGCATCCCGACGCCTGCCAGATCCGCGCCATCTCCTCCTGCATCACCTGCCGGGTCTGCGCGTCGAGCGCGCCGAACGGCTCGTCCATCAGCACCACGCGCGGCTGGTTGGCCAGCACCCGGGCGATCTGCACGCGCTGGCGCATCCCGCCCGACAGCTGCCCGGGGAACCGGTCGGCGCAGTGCCGCAGCCCGACCAGGCGCAGGTACTCGTCGGCGGTCGCGTTCTGCTCCGCCCGCGACCGGCCCGCCATGCGGGGACCGAACGCCACGTTCTGCCGGACGGTCATCCAGTCGAACAGGGCCTCGGTGCTCTGGAACACCATGCCTTTGCCGGGATCGGGGCCGGTGACGGGCGCGCCGTCGACGGTCAGGCCGCCCTGCCGTACCGGTACGAACCCGGCCAGCGCCGACAGCAGCGTCGATTTCCCGCAGCCGCTGGGGCCCAGCAGGCACAGGAACTCGCCCGCCGGGATGTCCAGGGTGATGTCCTGGACCGCCACGAAGGATCCGAATCCGATGCCCACCCCGGAGACGGACACCGCCGCCCCGCGCCCGCCGGCGGGCGGGCCACCGCCCGCGGGGGCTTCCCCCTGCGGGCGGTGGCCGGTCTTGGTCGCCTTGGTCATCCCGTTCCCTTCACCTTGGCGGTCACCCATCCCTGCAGTACGGCCTTGGTCACGTCGGGCCGCCCCTTGACCTTGCCGGTGCTCAGGTAGAAGTCGGCCGTGCCGGCGTATCCCTTGAGGTCGGCCGCGGTGATGTCGCGCACCTTGAAGTCGATCTCCTTGATGGCGGTCACCGTCTGGTCCTCGGGGACCTTGGCCGCCTTCTTGGTGGCCGCGGCCGCCCCCGCGGGATCGGACTCGACCAGCGCCGCCGCCTCCTCCAGCGCCTTGGCGACCTTGACCGCGGCGGCCTCGTTGCCACTCAGCCACTGCTGCCCGCTGATCAGCCAGTGCTGGTAGCTCAGGCCGTAGTCACCGGTGCTCTCCAGGACCTTCCCGCCCAGCTCCACGCCCTTGGCGGGCCACGGCTCCCACAGTACGTACCCGTCGACCTCGCCCTTCTGCAGCAGCGCCGGGATCTCCGGCGGGCCGGCGGTCACGAACTTCACCGTCTTCGGGTCGATCTTCTTGGACTCCAGGAAACGGATGGCGGCCAGCTCCGACAGGCCGGGGACGATCGCCATCTTCTTGATCTTCGCGGGGTCGGTGACCTTGGACCCGGTGACGACCTTCAGGTAGCGCCCGGACTCCTGGTAGACGAGCAGGGCCCGCAGCGCGGGGTTCTGCTGGAGCTGGCCGATGGTCGTGCTGTCGGAGCTCCCGGCCATCTGGACCTGCCCGCCGGCGATCGCGTCGACGGCCTCGCCGCCTCGGCCGAACTGGACCAGTTCGACGTTCAGGCCGTGCTTGCGCCACAGCCCCTTGGAGTCGGCGACGAAGAACGGCGCGTACGACGCGTCGATCCCGATGGCGATGCGGATCTTGGGACCGGTGGCGGCCGCGCCGCCGGAGTCGGTGGTGGCGCCGGTGCACGCCGACAGCGTGCACAGCGCGGTGATGAAGGAAAGGGCGCCCGCGAGGCGCCATCTCCTGGCCCGTGCCTCCATAGAACCTCTTACGTCGAAGGGGGAGTGCGGCTGGGTCGGTCAGCGGGTGGGAGCCGGATCCGGCGAAGCGTAAGCCCGGGTCCGGCGCCCGCGCATGGACGTGGGTCCGCTGAGCGGGACGACCGGTCGGGCGGGTGAACGGAGCCTGTCACGTACCGGGCAGGAGCCTGGCCCGCGCCGGACCGGAGCCTGGCACGCGCCGGACGGTCCGCGGACCGGTGGCGGTCTGCTCAGCGGGACGAGTCCGTAGCCGAACGGGGGCGGCCGCCCTGATGCTCATGGGGCACCGCCCGGCCGAAGGGCGGCACCTGACTCGCAGGCAGACGGCTCGCAAGCAGATGGCTCCCAGGCAGCAGGAGGACACGCACATGACGGGTGAGGAACCGCTCGACCCCCAGGCCACGGCGGCCCCGAGGCGCCGCCCGGCCGCGGCCGGGCGGCAGGACTGGTCGTCGTGGCCGCACTACGACGCGGCGGCCGAGGGCTTCCGCGGCTACTGGTATCCGGTCACCTGGTCGAGCCACATCACCGGCGATCCCCGCCCGTACACGATCTGCGGCGAGAAGATCGTGCTGATCCGGGACGGCGGGACGGCGTACGCGCTGCACGACCGCTGCCCGCACCGGGGCGTCCCGCTCTCGCAGGGCGACCAGCAGTTCCCCGGAACGATCAGCTGCCCGTACCACGGCTGGACCTACGACCTGCCGACCGGGCGGCTGGCCGCGGTGATCACGGATGGCCCCGACTCGCGGATCTGCGGCAAGGTCATGCCCAGCCGTCCGGACCTACCCGGTGGCCGAACGGCTGGGCATGGTCTGGGTGTACGTCCCGGTGGCCGAGGAGGACCCGCACCCGATCGACGAGCAGCTTCCCGAGGAACTGGTCGGCAACGGCTTCGTGATGGGCGGCCGGATCGACAAGCGGCGCGGTAACTGGCGCTTCGCCTGCGAGAACGGCTTCGACGAGGGCCACGCCAAGTACCTGCACCGGACCTCGCTGTGGCGGCTGTTCAAGCCGATGCCGACCTGGAACGTGACCCGCATCGTGCCGGGCGGCCGGTGGATCTTCCGCGTCCAGGACGAGGTCCACTGGGACGCCGACTTCCCGGGCGTGGGCCGGTGGACCAACAAGCGCTGGTGGAAGATGCAGCCTCCCAAGGAGGCCTTCAACATCGGCAACACCGGCAAGCCCAGGCGGGTGGACCCGACGATCGAGGCCCAGGAGTTCCCCGGGTTCGCCTCGCTGGCAATGCCGGGGATCCTGCGGATCGCCTATCCCAACTTCATCCACTACGAGTTCTACGTCCCGGTCGACGCCGACAACCACCGCTACGTCGGCGTGATGGTGAACTTCACCGAGGGCTGGCGGACGCTCGGCTTCTACGCCAAGTACCTGGGCGCCGTCCGCTGGCTGTTCCACGGCCAGTTCTCCGGCCAGGACGCCTGGATGGTCGAGATCACCGACGCTCCGCCCGAGAAGCTCTACCGCCCCGACGTCTCGCTGACCGCCTGGCGCAATCTCAGCCAGGAGGAGTACGGCAAGAAACTCGCCGACTGCGGTGTCGCCGAGCCCCCCAGGACGAGGAAAAGGTGAGGACGATGAAGCGCATCCTGCCCGCGATGATCGCCGGTGCCCTGCTGGCCGTGGCAGTCCCGGCCGTCCGCCGCCGGATCGCCCGTACGACCGACACCCAGGTCCACCGGATCGACCCTTGACCGCGGCGGACCCCGCCGGGCTGGACGGCCTGGACGAGCGGCGGCGCGGCTGGGTCGCCGACGCCTGGCGGCACGTCACGGCCGACCGGCTGCGCGAGCTGGTCATCGGGCTGGTGGACGTGCCCAGCCCGACCGGTGACGAGGGGCCGCTGGCCGGGCACATCGCCGCGACGCTGAACGAGGCGGGCTGCGCGGCCCGCGTCCAGCCGGTCGACGACCGGCAGGCCAACGCGTGGGCGCGGCTGGACGGCGACGGCAGCGGTCCCGACCTGATGCTGTACGCGCCGATCGACACCCTGACCGTGGGGGAGGAGAGCGAGGACGTCCCCTGGATCGGCCCCGAGCTGCGCCCGGACATGCGGCCCAGCGCGGTCGTGGAGGGCGACCTGGTGATGGGGCTGGGGGCGTCCAATCCCAAGGGCCACGCCGCCTGCGTGATGATGGCGGCCGAGGCGATCGCGCGGGCCGGGATCCCGCTGGCCGGCGACCTGATCGCGGCGTTCGGCGCGGGCGGCATGCCCACCAACGCGCGGCCCGGCGGCGCCCGGCGCAACACCGGGCAGGGCGCCGGCTGCTCGTTCCTGCTGGAGCAGGGCGTCCAGGCCGACTACGCCGTGATCGCCAAGCCCGGCTGGACGGTCTCCTGGGAGGAGGTCGGGCTCGCCTGGTTCGAGGTCACGGTGCGCGGCACCCACACCTACGTGGGCTCGCGCCACCGGCTGCCGTACAGCAACGCCATCGCGGGCGCCGGACTGGTCGCGCAGCGGCTGGAGCAGTGGTTCGAGGCGTACGCCGAGCGGCACACCGGCGGGACGGTGGCGCCTCAGGGCGTGGTGTCGTCCGTACGCGGCGGATGGCCGCGGATGGCGGCGGTGACCCCGGCCGCCTGCCTGCTGCGGGTGGACCTGCGGCTGGCCCCCTCGACGACGCCGATGCAGGCCAAGCGGGAGTTCGCGGCGGCCCTGGAGGAGATCCGGGCCGAGTCCCCTGGCCTGGACGTGAGCGCGGAGCTGATCCTGGCCATCCCCGGCACCCGGACCGACCCCGGCAGCTGGGTGTGCCGCAGCGCGATCGCGGGCTGGGAGGCGTTCGAGGGACGCGAGCACGAGGTGATCGGGGGCAACAGCGGCGCCACCGACGCCAACATCCTGCGGAGCCGGGGCCTGCCCACGGTACGGATCGGGATGCCCAAGGTGACCGAGGCGCCACCCGGGATCGACTCCGCGATCGACTTCTCGCTCGGCATGAACACCGTGGACGTCAGGGAGATGGAGCGGCTCACCCGCCACCTGGTCCGTACGGCGGTCGACACCGTCACCCGTTCGCGCGACGAGGTCGCCGCACCCGCCGAAGGAGCCCCGGTATGACCGAGATCGTGCTGGGCGTGGGGGCCTCCCACTCCACGCTGATGAACACGCATTGGGAGGAGACCGTCCACAAGGACCGGGCCGGGCGGTTCCGGGACGCGCTGTACGCGGCGCGCGCGGAGATCGCGGCGGCCCGTCCCGACACCGTGATCCTGGTGGGCTCCAACCATTTCCGCGGCTTCTGGCTCGATCTGATCCCGAGCTTCACCATCGGCGTGGGGGAGTGCCTGGCCAGCGGCGAGTCCGGGACGCCGAAAGGCCCGCAGCCGGTGGACGTACCGCTCGCCCGGCACATCGCGGACTCGCTCGTCGAGGGCGGCCGGTTCGATCCGGCCTTCTCGGCCCGGCTGCAGATCGACCACGGCCAGTCGCACGCGATCCAGTACCTGCTGAACGACCTGAGCGTGGAGGGACGCGGCGTCGAGATCGTGCCGCTGGTGGTGAACGTGTTCGCCCACCCGCTGCCCACCCTCGAACGCTGCGAGCGGCTCGGCCGCGCCATCCGGGAGGCCGTGCTCGCCTTCCCCGGGGACCGCCGGGTCGCGGTGATCGGGTCCGGCGGGCTCTCGCACCACCTGCCGTGGCCGGACTGGCGCGATCCGCAGGGCGACGACGAGGAGTTCATGGCCGATGCCTGGCTGAACGGCCGCGACAACTGGCAGGACTACGACGCCCGGCGGCGGCGGATCGTCCGCGCGGCCGAGGCGGCGATCGACTCCGAGTTCGACGAGGCGTTCCTGGCGCTGCTGGAGAAGGGCCAGAGCGCGCAGATCACCGAGCACACGACCGAGAGCCTGGAAGCGGCCGCCGGGAACGGCGCCCAGGAGCTGCGTACGTGGCTGGTCATGGCGGCCCTGCTCGACCACGTACCCGGACGGCGGCTGGCCTACGAGGCGATTCCCGAGTGGCTGACCGGCATGGCCGTGGCCGTCCTGGACCCCGCCTCCGGCCGAATGGACAACGCGAAAGGCGACGCATGAGCATCTGGACCGAACTGGTCGACATCGACTACCGGCACGCGTACGTGGACGCGGGAGGCGTGCGCACCCGTGCGCTGCAGGCCGGCCCCGAGGACGGCGAGCACGTGGTCTTCCTGCACGGGACGACCGGGCATCTGGAGGCGTTCGTCCGCAACATCCCCGCGCACGCCGAGGCCGGCTACCGGTGCCACGCCATCGACATGCTGGGGCACGGCCACACCGGCAAGCCCGACCGTCCCGGCGAGATCCCCGCCTACGCCGAGCACCTGACGGACTACCTGGACGCGGTCGGCGCGGAGCGGGCGCATCTGGTCGGCGAGTCGCTGGGCGGGTGGGTGTCGTCGTGGGTGGCGAGCGAGCGGCCCGACCGGGTCGCCTCGCTGCAGCTGCTCTGCATGGGCGGTACGAAGATCAACCCGCAGGTGATGGAGCGGCTGAAGACCTCCACCCGCGCCGCCGTGGAGCAGCGGGACCCCTCGTTCACCCGGGAGCGGCTGCGGCTGCTCTGGGCCCACTGGGACGAGGACCTCGGCGACGAGCTGGCCGATATCCGGTTCGACATCTACCACCGGCCCGAGTTCAAGGAGAACCTGCACAACCTGCTGGCCCTGCAGGAGGTGGAGGCACGCGAGCGCAACCTGCTGCGCCCGGAGCGGATGGCGATGATCAAGGCGCCGACGCTGGTGGTGTGGGGCAACAAGAACCCGCTCGGGGACGTCCCGGAGGCGGAGGCGATCGCGGCGGCGATCCCGGGGGCGCGGCTGGAGGTGTTCAACGACTGCGGGCACTGGCCGCAGCATGAGAAGGCCGGCCTCTACAACCCGCTCAGCCTGGCCTTCCTCGCCGAGTCGTCGTGAGCGCGTCCCGTACCGGCGCCGGCGACGGGATCCACTTCGGCTACGCCGGCACCGCGCGCGGGCAGGTCCACTACGCCGAGTGCGGCAAAGGCCCGCCCGTGGTGCTGCTGCATCAGACGCCGCGATCCTGGGACGAGTACCGCGAGGTGCTGCCGGTGCTGGGCCGCACCCACCGGGCCATCGCGATGGACACCATCGGCTTCGGGGCCTCGGCACCGCTGGACGACCACTCGATCGAGGCCTACGCCGCCGCCGTCGTGGAACTGCTGGACGCCCTCGGACTGCCCGAGGTCGCGCTGGTCGGCCACCACACCGGCGGAGTGGTGGCCGTCGAGGTGGCGGCCCGGGCGCCGGAACGGGTCGGGGCGCTGGTGCTGTCGTCCACCCCGTACGTCGACGCGGAGGCCCGCGAGCGGCGCCGCGACCGGCCCCCGATCGACGCGGTCGCGGCCGACCCCGGCGGTGCGCACCTGACCGAGCTGTGGCGCCGGCGGCAGCTCTACTATCCGCCCGGCCGCCCCGATCTGCTCACCCGATTCGTGCGTGACGCCCTGGCGCTGGGCGACGACGTGGAAAAGGGGCACGAGGCCGTCGCCCGGTACCGGATGGAGGACCGCATCGGCCTCGTCCGCTGCCGGACGCTGTGCGTGGGCGCCTCCGCCGACCCTTTCGTATTTCCTGACCTGCGGATATTGTCATCGCAACTTAACGCCGCCACCCTGGCGGTGATCGAGGGCGGCATGATTCCGTTGATGGAACAACGATCAGCGGAGGTCGGCGAATTGATCGCGAGGTTCCTGACATGACCATCGTTTCGATCGACTCCGCCCGCGCGGACCGGGCCGGGGAGCCGGGGCGGGACTCCTGCCCCGACCCCATGAACTCCGTCCTGGGCAAGGCCCAGCTGATCATCGAGGCGTTCGGCGCCGATGACGCCGGGCTGTCGCTGGCCGACCTGGTCAGGCGCACCGGCGTGGCCAAGGCCACCGTGCACCGGCTCGCCCAGGAGTTGGTCGAGTGGGGCCTGCTCGAACGGGCCGGCTGCGACTACCGGCTGGGACTGCGGCTGTTCGAGATCGGCCAGCGGGTGCACCGCCAGCGGATCCTGCGCGAGGTCGCCCAGCCCTACATGGAGGACCTCCTGCTGGCCACCCAGGAGACGATCCACTTCGCGATCCACGACGGCCTCGAGGTGCTGTACCTGGAGAAGATCCTCGCGCACCGGGGGCTCAGCGAGCAGTCCCGCGTGGCCGGGCGGCTGCCGCTCTACTGCACCGCCACCGGCAAGATCATCCTGGCCTTCGGCCCGGCCTCGCTGTTCGCCGAGGTCGTGCGCAGCGGGCTCAAGCCCCTCACCCGGCACACCATCACCTCGCCCGCCCGGCTGCGCGCCCAGCTCGAACGGGCCCATACCGAACGGCTCGCGACCGAGGCCGAGGAGACCCGGCTCGGCTACATGAGCACGGCCGTCCCGGTGTTCGGCCGGGGCCCCGCCCTGGTCGGCGCCCTGTCGATCACGGGTCCCACGTACCGGCTCGACCCGGCGAAGCTGGCGGGCGCGCTCCGTACGGCGGGCATGGGCATCACCCGGTCGCTGCGGCAGGTCCTATGACGGCCGTGTCGGAGAATGCGCCGGACGTCTTGGACGAGGTGCTGTCGCGCGCCCGCGACCTGGCCGGCCGCTGGGAGGCGGCGGACTGCGGCGTGGTGACCGTCAAGGACTTCTGCCGGTACGCGGCGGCGCTCAACGACGCCGCGTACATCGGCCGGGCCCGCGCCGACGAGTCGGCGGGACGGCCCGTGACGGCACCCTCGATGTTCCTCGCCGGCACGCTGAGCTGGGAGGACGGCCCGGTCGAGGACGAGTTGCGGCCCGACGGGCTGGCGGCGAGGGAGTCGCCGTGCACGCAGGGCCTCCCGGTGCGGCAGGTGCACGGGGGCGAGTCCGTACGGGTCGGCACGCCGCTGGTCGCGGGCACCCGCGTGCTGGCGGAACGGGCGGTGCGGTCGGCCACCCGGAAGGCGGGCCGCTCGGGCGACTTCGTCGTGCTGGCCGTCACCACCCGCTTCACCGGCGGCGACGGCACCGAACTGGTCTCCGTGGACGAGACGATCATCGTGAAGGGAGACCCGGCCGGATGACCGTTCCAGGGCGGGCGTGCGCCCCGCGCCCCTACTCGCACAGCACGGTGCAGCTCTTCCGCTTCAGCGCCGTGTCGTGGAACTCCCACCGCATCCACTACGACGAGGCGTACGCGGCGTCCGAGGGCTTTCCCGGCACGGTCGTCCAGTCGACCCTGCACGGCGAGATGCTCGTCCGGCACGCGCTGGACTGGGCCGGGCCGGACGCGCGGCTGGCCGCGGTGAGCTGGCGCAACCAGGCGACGGCCGTGGCCGGCGAGCCCCTCACCTGGAAGGCCGTGGTCCAAGGGGCCGAGCCCGCCCCGGGCGGCCTGCGCCTGTCCCTGGACGCCGCCATCGTCAAGGCCGACGGCACACCCTGCGTCACCGGGACGGTCGAACTGCTACGCCCGTCCTGACCGACCACTTATTCGAGGCAGTGGTCACTCCAGCGCGGGGCCGCCGCCCCACAGCGGGGGACGGCGCGAGCCGAGGTCCACGCTGATGACCTTGGCGGTGCTGTAGCGCGCCAGGATCCGCTCGCCGATCTCGGGCCCCGGCGGCGGGCCGCCGGAAACGCCCGACGCGTCCGCCGCGAACCCGGCCGGGGGATCGAACCACCGGTTGACCCAGACGATCCCGGCGTCCAGTTCGCGGGCGATCCGGTGCGCCCGCGCGAGATCGGTCGTCCACACCCCCGCCGCCCGGCCGGGGCCGGTGGCGTTCACCCGTTCCACGGCCGCGCGCTCGTCCCCGAACGGCTCGATGACGGCGACCGGCCCGAGCAGCGCCACCTCGGCACCGCCCTCTTCGAGGGCCAGCAGCGTCGGCGCGTGATAGAAGCCCCCGGCCTGCGCGGACGGCATCGTGGCCGCCTCCCCGCCGGCCAGGTGGCGCGCGCCTCCGGCGACGGCCCGCCGGACGGACTCCCGCACCTGCTCCCGGCGCCCGGCCGAGATCAGCGGGCCCATCTCGGTGGACAGTTCGAGCGGATCGCCCAGCACGACGGCTCCCGCCATCGCCGCCAGCCGCTCGCTGAAGTCCGCGTGGACGCTCTCGTGCACCAGCAGCCGGGACGGTGTCGCGCCCACCTCGCCGCCCGCCATGCACACGCCGGTCAGCGCGTCGGTGACGGCCGCGTCCAGATCGGCGTCCGCGTACACGATCATCGCGCCGCCCGACCCGGCTCCGGGAACGGCGGGGCGGCCGATCCGCGACGTGCCGGGGTGCGCGTCCAGGCGTGCCGCAATCCGCGGGTCCACACCGGTGACGACGTTGAGCACGCCGGCCGGGAGCAGGTCCTCGGTGGCCCGGGCGAACTCCAGGACGGTCGCCGACGCGGGCCCGGCCGGGTGGACCACCACCGTGTTCCCGGCCGCCAGCGCGGGGGCGATCTGGTCGGCCAGCATCACCAGCGGCGCGTTCCAGGGCACGTGCACGGCGAGGACGCCCAGCGGCGCCCGTACGGTATAGGCCATCCCGTGCGGATCCTCGACCGGTACCTGCTCGCCGCGCACCCCTCGGGCCAGCCCCGAGAACAGGCGCAGCGCCGCCACGCACGCCGGGACGTCGGAGAAGTACGCCTCGCGTACCGGCCGCCCGCCCTCGGTCGCCAGCAGCACCGCCCAACGGTCCGGATCGGCCTCGATCCGGTCGGCCATCCGCCAGAGCGCCTCCTGGCGGGTCGCCAGGCTCGACCGGCGCCAGCCGGAGAACGCCTTGCGCGCCGCCGCCACCGCGTCCTCGACCTGCTCGGGTCCCGCCTCGGGGATCGCGGCCCAGGCCGTCCCGACGCCCGGGTCCACGGCGTCGAAGACCGCGCGGGCCGTCACCCATTCGCCCGCGATGAACAGGCGGTACGGCTCGTCCGGGCGGTGCGCGTTCCGGCGCTCCCCGCTCCAGGACCAGGGCTCACGCACCCGGCACCGCCGCCGGGCTCGCCGTTCCCGCGTACTTCTCGTACCAGCCCTTCATCAGCACCGAGTCCAGGTCGGGCGACGTCGCGATGAGCTTCTGCTCGATCAGGAAGTCCACGATCCGCCGCGCCGACGCGCGATCGGCCGCCGTGAACCCGCGCGCCTCGAACCTGATCTCCGGCAGCACCCGCTCGGTCTGGTCGGCGGGCAGTTTGGCCTGCTTGCGCGCGGCGTCCGCCGCCGCCTTCGGATCCTTGGTCACCATCGCGTTCGCCGCGGCCACCACCTGGAAGATCTTCCCGGCGAGCACGTGGTTGCGCTCCAGCCAGGTCCGCCCGGCCAGCAGCCACTGCGCGTAGCCGACGCCGAAGTCGCCGATCGTCCCGGCGATGTGCCCGCCGCCGGCGTCGCCCTTGCCCGCCCACGGCTCGAACAGGATGTAGGCGTCGACGGACCCGCGCTCCAGCATGCCGGGGATCTCCGGCGGCGAGCTCTTCACGATCTTGATCGAGCCCGGATCGATGCGGTGGTGCTTCAGGTAGGAGTGCGTCGCGTACAGGCCGATCCCCTGGATCGAGGCCATCGTCCTGATCTGCTCCGGCCGGTCGATCCCGTCCCGCAGCACCACCTTCAGGTAGCGGTCGGACGCCTGGAACACGCCCAGCGCCCGCAGCTGGTCGTGGGCCGCCATCAGCGGCAGCGCGCTGGAGTCGGCGTTGGCCGACATCTGCGCCGTACCGGACGCGACGGCCTCGGCCGCCGCGGGCCCGCCCTCCACCTGCATCAGCTCCACGTTCAGTCCCGCCTTGGCGAACAGCCCGCGCTCCTGCGCCAGATAGAGCGGCGCGTACGAGGCGTCCACGCCCAGCGCGAGGCGTACCAGCGGCCCCTTGGCGCCGTTGCCGCCGTCCGCCGAGTCGGTCGTCCCGGCCATGCAGCCGGTGGCCAGCAGGAGCGCTGAGCAGGCGGCCAGCACGCCGGACCTGAGTCTCACTCTCACGTGTGTCTCTCCTGTCGGTCGTGCGTGACGGGTCGACGTTGCCAGCCGAACCCCATTCCGCATAAGTGAAGCGTCCTGCTCACCGGACCACCGGGCAGGGGAGACCTGCCGCGAAAAGGAATAAAGTATTCCGTTCTGATATTCTGGGACGATGATCGACATCCTGTCCGGCCGCGCCCTCAACCGTGCCGTGCTGGAACGGCAGCTGCTCCTGAGCCGTTCGGACGCGCCCGCCCTGGAGGCGATCCGGCTGCTCATCGGCCTCCAGGCGCAGGACCCCAACCTTCCGTACCTGAGTCTGTGGGCGCGCCTGCGCGGGTTCCGGCATGAGGACTTCACCCGCCTCCTGTACGAGCGCGACATCGTCCGGTCCTCGGTCCTGCGCGCGACGCAGCACGTCGTCACGGCCGACGACTACCTGTGGCTCCGCCCGCTCGTCCAGCCGATCGTCTTCAAGGCGCTCCGGGCCGGCTACTGGCGCGACATCGAGGACTGGGACCTTGACGAGTTGGCCGCCGCCGCCCGCGAGCTGCTCGACGGTGAGATGCTCACCCGTCCGCAGATCGGGAAGAGGCTGGCCGAACGGTGGCCCGGCCGCGACAGGACCGTGCTCGGCCGGACCGTCCAGGCCCTGCTCGAACTCGTCCACCCGCCGCCCAGCGGTACCTGGAACACCTTCGGCGCCACGCCGTTCGCCCTGGCCGAGGAGTGGATCGGCAGGCCCCTCCAGCGGAATCCCTCGCCCGACGAGCTGATCCGCCGCTACCTCGCCGCGTACGGGCCCGCCTCGGTGAAGGACTTCCAGATGTTCTCCGGGCTGCGCAGGATGGACGACGCGTTCGACCGCCTCCGCCCCGGGCTGCGCACCTTCCGGGACGAGAGCGGCGCCGAGCTGTTCGACGTCCCCGGCGCCCCGCTTCCGGACCCCGGCGTGCCGGCTCCCGCGCGCCTGCTCACCGACCTGGACAACCTCCTGCTCGCGTACGCCGACCGGACCCGGATGATGACGGTGGAGCAGCGCAAGATCGTTTGTGTCGGGGCCTGGGTGAAGGCCACCCTCCTGATCGACGGCAAGGTCCAGGGCGTCTGGACCGTCGAGCGCGACAAGGGAGCCGCGAAGGCCACGCTCACCATCGAGCTCTTCGCCCCCCTCTCGGCCTCCGAGCGCGAGGACGCCGAGTCCGAGGCCGCCGGTCTCCTCGCCTTCGCCCATCCCGACGCCGACGGCGACGTCCGCTTCACCACGTTCGACGGCTGACGCCTTCTCCCCGGCTCGGGGGAAGGGGATTCCCCTAGGGTGCCGAGGCCACGAGTTCATGTGATCACACCCCGGAATCCCGCTGGGGCCGTCCTGGTTGGACCGGATATGAAGAAGATCGGCTTTCTCTCGTTCGGCCACTGGACTCCCGGCGCGGGCTCGCGGACCCGGTCGGCCGCGGACGCGCTGTCGCAGTCGATCGATCTCGCGGTCGCCGCGGAGGAACTCGGCGCCGACGGCGCCTACTTCCGGGTGCACCACTTCGCCAGGCAGCTGGCGTCGCCGTTCCCGCTGCTGTCGGCGATCGGCGCGAGGACCTCGCGGATCGAGATCGGCACCGGCGTGATCGACATGCGGTACGAGAATCCGATGTACTTCGCCGAGGACGCCGGCGCCGCCGATCTGATCTCCGGTGGACGGCTCCAGCTCGGCATCAGCCGGGGGTCGCCCGAGCAGGTGATCGAAGGCTGGCGGTACTTCGGGTACGAGCCGGCCGAGGGCGAGACCGACGCCGACATGGCACGCAAGCACACCGAGGTGCTGCTCACGGTGTTGCGGGGCGAGGGGTTCGCCGAGCCGAACCCGCGGCCGATGTTCCCCAACCCGCCGGGGCTGCTGCGCGTCGAGCCGCATTCCGAGGGATTGCTCGACCGCATCTGGTGGGGCTCCAGCTCCAACGCCACCGCCGTGTGGGCGGCCGGGCTCGGCATGAACCTGCAGAGTTCCACGCTCAAGGACGACGAGACCGGCGAGCCGCTGCACGTCCAGCAGCGCAAGCAGATCGAGGCGTACCGGCAGGCATGGCGGGAGGCCGGGCACCGGCGCGAGCCGCGCGTGTCGGTCAGCCGCAGCATCTTCGCGCTGACCAACGACACGGACCGCGCCTACTTCGGCCGGAACGCCGGCTCCAGCGACCAGATCGGCATGATCGACGAGAAGACCAGGGCGATCTTCGGGCGTTCGTACGCGGCCGAGCCCGAGGTGCTGGTCAAGCAGCTCGCCGACGACGAGGCCGTCCAGGCGGCGGACACGCTGCTGCTCACGGTTCCCAACCAGCTGGGCGTGGACTACAACGCGCACGTCCTGGAGAGCATCCTGACCCACGTGGCCCCGGAACTCGGCTGGCGCTGACGGAACAGGCGGCCTGTTGGGGTCAGCCGGTGGATTCCGTCCGCCAGGCTTCGGCCAGGGCGAGGAAGGCGGAGTTCTCCTCGGGAAGGCCGATGGTCACCCGGACGCCTTCACCGGGGAAGGCGCGCAGGATGACGCCGTTGTCGAGGCAGTGGTCGGTGAAGGCCGTGCTGTCCCCGCCGAGCGGGAGCCAGACGAAGTTGGACTGGGAGTCGGGCAGGTCGTAGCCGAGGGTACGGAGTCGCCGGGTGACCCGGTCGCGCTCCTTGAGGGTGAGAGCGGCTCGTCTGGTGACCTCCTCGTGCTCTTGGAGCGCGGCGACGGCCGCCTCCTGGGCCGGCGCGCTGACGCTGAACGGGGTCTGCGTCTTGCGTACCTGCGCGATCAGCTCCGGTGCGCCGACGCAGTAGCCGACGCGCAGGCCCGCCAGCGCGTACGCCTTGGAGAACGTCCTGAGGACGACGACGTTCGGCCGGTCCCCGAAGAGTGCCAGCGCGTCCGGCACGGCTGCGGGGTCGGCGTACTCGCGGTAGGCCTCGTCGATGACGATCAGGACGTGGTCCGGCATGCCGTCGGCGAAGGCGCGCAGCGCGGCCTCGCCGACGGCCGTCGACGTCGGGTTGTTGGGATTGCAGACGAAGACCAGGCGGGTCCGCTCGGTGACGGCCGCCGCCATCGCCCGCAGGTCCTGGGCGTGGTCGCGCAGCGGGACCTGGACCGGTGTCGCCCCCGCCACCGTGGTGAGGATCGGGTACGCCTCGAACGACCGCCAGCCGAAGACGACCTCGGTGCCCGGACCCGTCACCGTGTGCAGCAGCTGTCCGCAGACCTCGGACGACCCCGCGCCCACGGCGATGCGGTCGGGCGTCACGCCGTGGCGGGTGGCGAGCGCCTCCAGCAGGCGGGTGGCGCCCATGTCCGGGTAGCGGGAGAGGCCTCCGGTGACTTCGGCCAGCCGGGACGCGACGCCGGGCAGCAGGCCGTACGGGCATTCGTTGCTGGCCAGGACGACGGCTCCGGGCACCTTCCGTCCCGGCACGTAGGACTGGAGCCGGACGAGTGGCGGGCGCACTTGGACCACGGGGTTCTCGTTTCCTTACACGTTCGCGAGCAGGATGGTGGGATCTTCCACGAGGTCGGCCACGTGGCGGAGGAAGCCGCCGGCGGCGCCGCCGTCGCAGACCCGGTGGTCGAAGGCCAGGGACAGCTGGGTGACCTTGCGCGGGGTGACCGCGCCGCCGGTCACCCAGGGGCGGTCGATGATGCGGCCGATGCCGAGGAGCGCGGCTTCGGGGTGGTTGATGATCGGGGTGGAGCCGTCCACGCCGAAGACGCCGTAGTTGTTGAGGGTGAACGTTCCGCCGGTCAGCGCCTGGGGAGGCAGCGAGCCCGAACGGGCGAGCCCGGTGAGCCTGGCCAGTTCGGCGGCGAGTTGAGCGGTCGTCATCAGGTGGGCGTCCCGGACCACCGGCACGACGAGGCCGCGGTCGGTCTGCGCCGCGAAGCCGAGGTTGACGTGCCCGTACCGGACGATCTCGGCGCGGTCGGTGTCGACGGAGGAGTTCAGCTCCGGGAACCGCCGCAGGCCGTCCACGCAGATGCGGGCCAGCAGGGCGAGCAGCCCGATGCCGAGGCCGGGGTGGGCCCGGCGGAGCGCGTCCTTGGCGGCGAGCAGGCCGGTGGCGTCGACGTCCACCCAGGTCGTGGCGTCGGGGATCTCCCTGCGGCTGCGGCTCAGCTTGTCGGCCACCGCCCGGCGCAGCCCGCGCAGCGGGATGCGTTCGGTCGTGAGCGTCGCCGGCTCGGCGGCGGCCGGTGCCGGGGGAGCCGTCTCCTGCGCGATGGCCTGCTCGACGTCGCGGCGGAGAATCACCCCGCGCGGCCCCGTGGGGGTGACGGCGGCGAGGTCCAGCCCGTGCTCGGCGGCGATCCTGCGGACGAGCGGCGAGATCACCCGCGGGGCGTGCCCCGGGGCGGCCGGGACCGGCGCCGCCTCGGCGGGACGGGGGGCGCTGCGGCGCCGTCTGCCCGGGTCGGTTGCGGGGTCGGTGCCGTAGCCGATCAGAACGTTGCCGGAGCCGGCCTGCTCCTCCTCGCGGTAGCGGTCCGCGGCGGGATGGACGTCCCGGCCGGGTGTCGCGCCGGTCGCACCGGTCGCGTCGGCTGGGCCGACTTCGATGAGGGGCGCGCCCACGTCCAGGACGGTCCCGGCCTCCGCGTGCAGTACCAGCACCGTTCCGGCGTAGGGGACCGGCACCTCCACGGCCGCCTTGGCGGTCTCGACCTCCACCACGATCTGGTCGATCTCGACCGTGTCGCCGGCCGCGACCTTCCATTCGACGATCTCGGCCTCGGTGAGGCCCTCGCCGAGGTCGGGCAGGCGGAACACCTGCCGGGCGGGAGCGGCCGCCGTCATGACGCCTCCCGGGCGAGGTGCAGGACGTCGGGCCGGTCGTCGAACTGGAGCCGGTCGACCGCGTCCAGGATCCGGTCGGCGTCCGGCAGGTGCGAGCGCTCCAGCTTCGGCGGCGGGTAGGGGATGTCGAAGCCCGTGACGCGCAGGACGGGCGCGGCCAGCGAGTGGAAGCAGCGCTCCTGGACGCGCGCCGCGATCTCGGCGGCCACGCCCGCGAACCCCTGGGCCTCCTGGACGACCACGCAGCGGCCCGTCCTGCGGACCGAGGCCACGACGGTCTCGTCGTCGAACGGGACGATCGTGCGCAGGTCCACGACCTCCAGGTCGATGCCGTCCCGGGCCGCGGCCTCGGCGGCCTGGAGCGCGACCGGGACGGCGGGCCCGTAGGCGACGAGCGTCGCGTGGGTCCCCTCCCGGCGTATCGCGGCCCGGCCGAATCCGGCGGCGCGCCGGTCGCCGGTCTCGGTGTCGTCCTTGGACCAGTACAGCCGCTTCGGCTCCATGAAGACGACCGGGTCCGGGTCGGCGATGGCGTCGCGGAGCAGCCAGTACGCGTCGTCGGCGGTGGCCGGCGTGACGACCTTCAGGCCCGGCGTGTGGGCGTAGTACGCCTCGCTGGAGTCGCAGTGGTGCTCGACGCCGCCGATGCCGCCCGCGTAGGGGATGCGGATCACCATCGGCAGCGGCATCCGGCCGCGGGTGCGGTTGCGCATCTTGGCGACGTGCGAGGCGATCTGCTCGAAGGCGGGATAGGCGAACGCGTCGAACTGCATCTCCACCACGGGACGGAAGCCGCCCATCGCCATGCCCACGGCGAGGCCGACGATCCCGGCCTCGGCCAGCGGGGTGTCGAAGCACCGGTCCTCGCCGAACTCCCCGGTCAGCCCGTCGGTGATGCGGAAGACACCGCCCAGCGGGCCGACGTCCTCGCCGAAGACCAGGACGCGCTCGTCCTCGCGCAGCGCGTCCCGCAGGGCGGTGTTGAGCGCCTGCGCCATCGTCATCGCGGTCATGTCAGGCCTCCCGGGCGTTCAGTTCGGACGCGAGCAGGTCCCGCTGCTCGCGCAACTGCGGTGTGGGGGCCGCGAAGACGTGGTCGAACATCTCGAACGGGTCCGTCTCCGCGTCGGCGTTCATCGCGTCGCGGAGCCGGGCGGCGAAGTCCTCGGCCGCCTCGCTCGCCGCGGCGACGCCCCGGTCGTCGAGCAGCCCCCGGCCGCGCAGGTAGGTCTCCAGGCGGGCGAGGGGATCGGCGGCCTCCCACTTCTCGACCTCCTCCGCCTGGCGGTACCGGGTGGCGTCGTCGGCGTTGGTGTGCGCGTCCATGCGGTACGTGTGCGCCTCCACCAGGAAGGGTCCGTTCCCGGTCCGCGCGTTCTCCACGGCCGCCGTCAGGACGGCCAGCGTCGCGACGACGTCGTTGCCGTCCACCTGCTCGGAGCGGACGCCGTAGCCGACCCCCTTGTAGGCGAGCGCGGGGGCGGCGGTCTGCTTGGCCAGCGGCACCGAGATCGCGTACTTGTTGTTCTGGACGAAGAACACGACGGGGGCGTTGAGGACCGCGGCGTAGTTGAGCGCCTCGTGGAAGTCGCCCTCGCTGGTCCCGCCGTCGCCGATGAAGGCCATGACGACGGCGTTCTCGCCCTTGCGGCGCAGGGCCTCGGCCATCCCCACCGCGTGGACGGTCTGGGTGGCCAGCGGGGTGCACTGGGGCGCGACGCGGGTGGCCGCCGGGTCGTACCCGCAGTGCCAGTCGCCGCGCAGCAGGGTGAGCACCTCGACGGGGTCGACGCCGCGGGCGACGAGGGCGACCGAGTCGCGGTAGGTCGGGAACAGCCAGTCGTCCTCGCCGAGAGCGAGCACGCCGGCGATCTGGCAGGCCTCCTGCCCACGGCTGGATGGGTACACGGCGAGCCGGCCCTGCTTGGTGAGCGCCGTCGCCTGGCGGTCGAAGCGGCGGCCCACGACCATCCGGTGGTAGGCGTCCAGGAGCCGCTCGTCCTCCGGCGCCGGGTATCCGGCCGGCGGCTCCACGGTGGTGCCGTCCTCGGCGACGAAGCGGACCGGGACGGGGGAGGGGAGAAGACCGTCGGCCACCTGGCGTTCTGTCCGCACGGACATGGCGACCCTCGCTTTCGCTGGACGTTTGACAGGAGAAGCGTCCGCCGAACGAGCCATTCGTTCAAGACATCAGGCACAATGAGCGACAACTAGCTCATATTCGGGCGTACAGGAGGCCAAGTGTCGACCGAAGAGGGCGCCGACGGGGGATGGCCGGGACGTTCTGCCGGCCGCCTGGACGGGGTGGACCGCGCGATCATCGCCGAGCTGCTGCGCGACGGCCGGATCTCGGTGCGGGCCCTGGCCGAGCGGGTCCACATCTCCCGCGCCAACGCCTACGCGCGGCTGACCCGGCTGACCGACGACGGGGTGATCGCCGGCTTCTCGGTCGAGCTGGCACCGGAGAAGGCGGGCCTCGGCACCAGCGCGTACGTCTCCGTCACGATCGAGCAGAACTCCTGGCGCGCGGTGTCGGCGCGGCTCCAGGACATCCGCTATGTCGAGCACTTCGCGATGGTCGGCGGCGACTACGACGTCCTGGTCCTGGTCAGGGCACCGGACAACGCGGCGCTCAGGCGCGTGGTGCTGGAGCGCATCCAGGACATCCCCGGCGTCCGCGCGACCCGTACCTGGCTGGTGTTCGACGAGGCCCGCGGCCGGGGCGCCGACTGGGACCGGGCGGCGAGCGAGGTACGGAACGCGGACTAGCGGGACGACTTGTACTGGCCGAGGAGGGCTTCGAGGCTGCGCACCATGAAGGTGTAGTACTCGTGCATGTCCCGGAGGCGCTCGCGCTGGCGTACGGGCAGGCCGGTGCCCCGCGCCTGCGCGCGCTCGGCCAGGGCCAGCAGTTCGGTCGTCGCCTCCATCTGGTGCTGGAGGCAGCCCACCCAGGCGTCGTCGCGCCACTCGTACACGTAGTGGCGGGAGCCCGGCTGCTTGAACCGCCGGACGGTCCCGCTCTCGACCAGCAGGCGGGTCATCTCCGACATCGAGCCCTTGCTCGCGTCCAGCGCGCTCTGCAGGTCCGCCATGGCCATCGGCGTCTCGCTGAGCATCAGGACGCCCGCGGCGCGCCCGGCCATCGGAGGCCAGCCCATCGCGCGGCCGATGTGCAGGCCGAAGTCGTCGATCAGGGCGTTCCCGTCCCCGGGACCACCGTCGGAGGCGGCGCTCGACACGACCGGTACTCCAATCGATCAGAAGAAAATGAATGTTCACCCTTGACTGAACTAATCTCGGGACGGCAGTCTACCGGCCAGCAGCGGTCCGGACATTCCCGGTTCCGCGCTCCTGAGCCGAACGCAGGAGGTTCACCGTGACAGACACGGGCTGGGACGTCATCGTCGTGGGGGCGGGGTCCGCGGGCGCGGCCCTCGCCGCCCGCTCCGCCGAGCGCGGCAGGCGCGTCCTGCTCCTGGAGGCCGGGCCCGACTACAGGTCGGCGGACATGCACGAGGCCTGGCGCTCGCCGAACCCGGCCCGCGCGCTGATGGACCCCGCCGCCGTCGCCGGCCTGGTCTGGGAGGGCGTGAACTCGTCCCGGACCGACAAGCAGCCGCAGGCCCCGTACTGGCGCGGCCGGGGCACCGGCGGCAGCTCGTCGGTCAACGGCCAGATCGCGATCCGCCCGCCGCTGGAGGACTTCGCGGACTGGGCCGCCGCCGGATGCGCCGGCTGGTCGCCCGAGGACGTCCTGCCCTACTTCGCCAAGCTGGAGGACGACGAGGAGTTCGGCGGCGAGCCGTACCACGGGCGCGGCGGGCCGACCCCGATCTTCCGGATGCCGCGGGAGCGGTGGTGCGGGGTGGACGGCGCCCTGGCGGCGGCGGCGCAGGCCGCCGGGCACGCCTGGGCCCCGGACGTGAACGCGCCGGGGGCGGCCGGGGTCTCGCCGTACCCGATCACCTCGCGGGCCGGGCGCAGGGTCACGGTCAACGACGGCTACCTCGAGCCGGCCCGGTCGCTGCCCGGGCTCACCGTCCGCGGCGGCGCCCTGGTCGACCGGGTCGTCTTCGAGGGCGGCCGGGCCGTCGGCGTCCGCGTCATCGAGGCCGGGACGGCGGTGACCGAGCACGCCGACGAGATCGTGCTCAGCGCCGGGGTGATCCACTCGCCGGCGATCCTGCTGCGGTCGGGGATCGGCCCGGAGGCCGACCTGCGCCGCCTCGGCATCGCCGTGCGGGCCGACCTTCCGGTCGGCCGCGGCATGCAGGACCATCCGATGATCGTCGTCAAGCTGCCGCTGACGGCGGAGGCCGCGATCAAGACGGTCGACGACCGCCACACCAACGTCTGCGTCCGCTACGGCAGCGGGCTCGGCGGGGTACCCCACGACATGATGTTCGTGTCGCTGAACATGAACGTGCTGTCCATGGAGAACGCCGACACGCGGTTCCCGGCGGGCGGCTTCGGCGTGTGGCTGAACCAGAGCCACTCGCGCGGCGTGCTGACGCTGACGTCCGCCGATCCGGAGGCCCAGCCCGAGGTCCGGGAGCGGATGCTCTCGGACGACCGCGATCTCGCGCGGCTGCGCGTCGGCGTCCGCGCCCTGGTGGAGATGGCGCGCGGTCCCGAGGCCGCCGCCGTCGTCGCCGGGTCGGTCGAGGCCGCCAACGGCCGCCTGTTCGAGGTGCTGGACGACGACGCTGAACTCGACGATCACATGCTCGCCACCGCGGCGGACGCCCAGCACGGCACCAGCACCTGCCGGATGGGGGCGCCCGGCGACGACTCGGCGGTCGTCGACCCGTCCTGCCGCGTGCGCGGGTTCGAGGGCCTGCGCGTGGTGGACGCCTCGATCTTCCCGTCCGTCCCGCGGGCCAACACCAACCTGGCGACGATCATGGTCGGCGAGCTGATGGCCGACCGCCTCGCCTGAATCCCGCGTCCGGCGGGGCAAGGAGCACCATCCAGTGAAGACCCTGCAGAACCTGATCGGCGGCGCCTGGGAGGACACCCGGGGGGACGCCGTGCACGAGGTGATCGATCCGGCGACCGAGGAGGCCGTCGCCCGCTGCCCCAGCGGCTCGGCCGAGGACGTCCGCCGGGCCGTGGACGCGGCCGTCGAGGCGCAGCCGGCCTGGGCGGCGCTGCCCGTCGCCGAGCGCGTGGCGCGGCTGACCCGGTGGGCGGACGCCGTGGCCGAGCGCGCCGCCGAACTGGCGGAGGCCGAGTGCCGCGAGATGGGCAAGCCCGTCGCGCTCGGCACGGGCTTCATCGGCGGCGCGGCGCTCGGGTTCAAGGCCGCCGTGGCCGAGGTCCTGGACTACCCGTTCGAGGAGACGGTCGCCGGGCCGGGCGGGAGCGGCACCACGATCCTGCGCAAGCCGCTCGGCGCCACGGCGGTCATCGTGCCCTGGAACTTCCCGGTGCCCATGGTGCTCGGGGCGATCGGCCCGCTGCTCGCCGCGGGCAACACCGTCGTGCTCAAGCCGTCCGAGCGGTCCCCGATGTCGGCGGTGCGGCTGCTGGAGCTGGCGGACCTGCCGCCCGGCGTGGTGAACCTCGTCCTCGGCGACTCCCGGGCCGGCGTGCCACTCGTCGCGGACGACCGGATCGGGCTCGTCCACTTCACCGGCTCAGTCGACGCCGGCCGCCAGGTCGGCCGGGAGAGCGGCGCCCGGCTGCACCGCTCGATCCTCGAACTCGGCGGGAAGGACCCCGTGGTCATCGACGCGGGCGTGGACCCGGCCGCCACCGCGGCGGCGGTCGCGTTCGGCGCGTTCGCCAACTCGGGCCAGATCTGCACGTCCATGGAGCGGATCTACGTGCACCAGGACGTCGCCGGCGCGTTCATCGACGCCCTCGTGGACGTCGCCGGCACCTACGCCCTCGGGGACGGCCGCGACGAGACCACCGTCCTGGGCCCGCTGGTCGACCGGCGCCAGCTGGACATCGTGGAACGGCATGTCGCCGACGCCGTCGAGCGCGGCGCGACCGTCCGTACCGGGGGGAAGGCGCCCGGGGGCAGGGGCTTCTTCTACCCCGCCACCGTGCTCACCGAGGTGGACGACTCCATGCTCGTCATGACCGAGGAGACCTTCGGCCCGCTCGCCCCGGTCATGGTCGTGTCCTCCTTCGAGGAGGGTCTGGAGAAGGCGGCCGGGACGCGTTTCGGCCTCGCCGCCACCGTCTACACCGGCGACCCGGCGCACATGGCGGCCGCGCGCGACATCCCCGCCGGCGTCGTGTGGGTGAACCAGTGGCAGGGCGGCGGACCGGAGCGGCTGTACGAGCCGGCCGGCGACAGCGGCATGGGCGCCACCGGGTCCCGGGCCGCCTACGACGCGGCCACTCGTCCCGTCTCGGTCCACACCGCCCCGGCGGGCGCATGACGGCCGCCGCCAAGCAGCACGCCGCGGACGTCGTCGCCGCTTGGAGCGACCGCCTGGTCGGGCTGTCCCACCGCATCCACGCCCATCCCGAACCGGCTTTCGAGGAGACGCGGGCGAGCGCGTGGGTCGCCGAGGCGCTGGCCGCCGCCGGGTTCGAGGTCGAGCACGGCTGCTACGAGCTGCCCACCGCCGTCCGCGCGACCGCCGGGACGGGCCCGCTGCACATCGCGATCTGCGCCGAGTACGACGCCCTCCCCGGCATCGGCCACGCCTGCGGCCACAACATCATCGCCGCCGCCGCGGTCGGCGCCGGAGCGGCCCTCGCCGGGCTGGCCGACGACCTGGGGCTGACGGTGACCGTCCTCGGCACCCCGGCGGAGGAGGGCGGCGGCGGCAAGATCCTCATGCTGGAGCGCGGCGCGTTCGCGGGCATGGACGCGGCGATGATGGTCCACCCCGCCGCGGTCGAGATGGCCGCGATGCCGGGCTCGGCCGTCGCCCAGTTCGAGGTCTCCTATCGCGGGAAGCCGGCCCATGCCGGGGCGTACCCGGAGCTCGGCGTCAACGCCGCCGACGCGATGACCGTCGCGCAGGTGGCGGTCGGGCTGCTCCGCCAGCAGACGAGCGGGGACGACCGGATCGCGGGCATCGTCACCGAGGCGGGCACCGCGCCGAACGTGATCCCCGACGCGAGCCGGGGGCGGTGGATCGTCCGCTCGTCCACGATGGCGGGCCTCGCCGAGCTCAAGCCGCGCGTGCTGCGCTGCTTCGAGGCCGGGGCGGTGGCCACCGGATGCGACCTGGCGACCACGCCGATCTCCCTCGACTACGCCGACCTGCGGCCCGACGCGGCCATGCTGAAGCTGTACCGGGCCAACGCCGAGGCGCTCGGACGGGTCTTCCCGGACCTGTCCGGCGGCTCACCGGCCGGCGCGGCCACCGACATGGGCAACGTCTCCCATGCCGTCCCGACCATCCACCCCATGCTCGGGCTCGACTGCCTGCCCGCGGTGAACCACCAGCCCGAGTTCACCGCGGCGTGCGTCACCCAGGCCGCCGACAGGGCGGTCCTGGACGGCGCCACCGCGATGGCGTGGACGGCGATCGACCTCGCCCGCGCCTGAGAACGCCGAAAGGGGCGGCCCGGGCCACCGGGCCGCCCCTTTCACCTGCCGGAAGCCGCTGGGCTCACGGCGCCATCTCGTGGACGTCCCCGGAGAACATGACCGAGGAGGCGACGTCGTAGGTCGCGGCGTCCTCGCCCGCCGCCTTCATCTCCGGGCTGCCGAGTGCGGCCGCGAGGGCGTCCCCGTCCTCGAACCACAGCTCCGCGACGAGGTAGGGGCCGTCGCCGCCGAGCGGGCGGGGCCGCGACAGGGTGAACGACTTGAGTCCCGGCAGCACGAGGACGAGCGGCACGTGCACGCTCTCGTAGCGCTCGTCGAACGCGGCGGGGTCGGCAGGGGAGAAGTACTGGACGGTGAGACGGTGCATTTCAGGCCTCCGGTGTCGACGCGACGGGCCAGGTCCTGGCCACGAGGGTGAGCACATCGTAAGTGGCGACCGGCCGATCGTCCTGGTTGGTCACGACGGCGTCCCAGCGGACCTCGCCGTAGTCCGCGCCGCCGCGCGGTGTGATCTCCTTGACGGTCAGCACGACCGCGATGGCGTCGTCCGCCTTGACCGGGGTCAGGAAGCGCAGCGCGTCGACGCCGAAGTTCGCCAGGACGGGCCCGGGGGCCGGGTCGACGAAGAGACCGGCGGCGAGGGACACCACCAGGTACCCGTGGGCGACGATGCCGCCGAACAGCGGGTTGCGGGCGGCGGCCTCCGGGTCGGTGTGCGCGTAGAAGGTGTCCCCGGTGAACTCGGCGAAATGGCCGATGTCCTCGAGCGTGACCGTTCGCCGCGCGGAGGCGATCGTGTCACCGATCCGCAGGTCCGCCAGCGGCTTGCGGAACGGGTGGACGCCGGACTCGGCCCGCGCGGCGCCCGCCGTCCATCGCCCGGTGACGGCCGTGAGCAGGTCGGGGGAGGCCTGGACGGCGGTGCGCTGCATGTGGTGCAGGACCGCGCGGACGCCGCCGAGTTCCTCGCCGCCGCCGGCCCGCCCGGGCCCGCCGTGGACGAGGACGGGCAGCGGCGAGCCGTGCCCGGTCGACTCCCCGGCGTCGTCCCGGTCCAGGACGAGGACGCGGCCGTGCCACGGCGCGAGCCCGAGCACGACGGACCGCGCGACGTCCGGGTCGTGGGTGACGACGGACGCGGCGAGGCTGCCCTTGCCGCGCGCCGCCAGCGCGATCGCCTCGTCGAGGCCGTCATAGGCGAGGACGGTGCTCACCGGGCCGAACGCCTCCACGTCGTGCGGTTCGGCGGCTCCTGGCCGCGCGCGCAGCAGCAGCGGGGTCATGAACGCGCCGCGCTCGGGGTCGCCGTCGAGCAGGGGCCCGCCCCGCGGGTCGCCCGCGACCACCTCGGCGCTCGCCCGCAGCGCTTCGACGGCCTTGCGCACCTCGTCGCGCTGGCCGAGGCTCGCGAGGGCTCCCATCCGCACCTCCGGGTTGCGCGGATCGCCGACGGTCACCTTCGCCAGCCGTGCGGCGAGCGCGTCGGTCACCGGCCCGGCCATCGCCGCGGGGACGAGCACCCGGCGGATGGCGGTGCACTTCTGCCCCGCCTTGACCGTCATCTCGGTGGCGACGCCCTTGACGAACAGGTCGAACTCCGGGTCGTCCGGGCGGACGTCCGGCCCGAGGATCGAGCAGTTGAGGGAGTCGGCCTCGACGCCGAGGACGACGCCGCCGTCCAGCACGTTCGGGTGGCGGCGCAGGATGCCCGCGGTGTGCGCCGAGCCGGTGAAGGCGACCGAGTCCTGGACGGTCAGCTCGTCGAGCAGCCCGCGCGCACCGCCCGCGAGCAGCTGCAGCGCGCCCTCGGGCAGGATGCCCGACTCGATGATCTGCCGTACGGCCAGTTCGGTGAGGTACGCGGTCTGGCTCGCGGGCTTGACGATCGAGGGCAGCCCGGCCAGGAGGGCCGGGGCCAGCTTCTCCAGCATTCCCCAGACCGGGAAGTTGAAGGCGTTGATCTGGACCGCGACGCCCGGCCGGGACGCGTAGAGGTGCTGGCCGACGAACGTGCCGCCCTTGCCGAGGCGCTCCAGGGCGCCGTCCAGGACGACGGTGTCGTTCGGAAGCTCGCGCACGCCCTTGCTCGCGTAGCTGAACAGGGTGCCGATGCCGCCGTCGACGTCGACCATCGTGTCCCGCGAGGTGGCGCCCGTCCGTACCGACAGCGCGTACAGCTCCTCCTTGCCGGCGGTCAGGTGCTTGGCCAGCGCCTTCAGCAGCGCGGCCCGCTCGTGGAAGGTCAGGGACCGCAGCGCGGGACCGCCGGTCTCGCGGGCGTGCCGGACCATCGCGGCGATGTCCAGGCCTCGGCCGGAGACGCGCGCCACCTCCTCGCCGGTCGCGGCGTCGAGCAGCGGCTCCCCGCCGTCTGCCGCCCGGAACCATCGTCCGGCGGCATAGCTCTCCAGCAGCGCGCTCATGGAGCCTCCTTCGTCGGCTCCATGAGCGGCGCTGCTGTGCTCATCGGTTCGCTCGCAGGCTCGCTCACGCTGCCTCCTCTCTGCGGGGCGGGTCCTCGTCGGGTATTGCGCGAGGACGTCTTCGCATGGCACGGTATTACTGACCGAAGGATAAGTAAATACGACCGAGGCCCTGGAGGAACGATGACGACGGAGCAGCGTCCCCCGAGGGGGGACGACCCCCCGCACCCCCCGACCCATCGGGACGAGGACGAGCGGCTCCAGGCCGGCTTCGACGCGACGATCGCGCGCAGGGACCGCATCGAGGCCCGCGACTGGATGCCCGGCGCCTACCGCCGGACGCTGGTGCGGCAGATCGCCCAGCACGCGCACTCCGAGATCATCGGCATGCAGCCCGAGGGCGCGTGGATCGGCCGGGCCCCGTCCCTGCGCCGCAAGGCGATCCTGCTGGCCAAGGTGCAGGACGAGGCCGGGCACGGCCTCTACCTGTACTCGGCGTGCGAGACGCTCGGCGTCTCCCGCGCGGAGCTGACCGATCTGCTGCTGGCCGGGAGGCAGAAGTACTCGTCGATCTTCAACTACCCGACGCCGTCCTACACCGACGTCGGCGCGATCGGCTGGCTCGTCGACGGCGCCGCGGTCTGCAACCAGGTGCCGCTGTGCCGCACCTCCTACGGCCCGTACGGCCGCGCCATGATCCGCGTCTGCAAGGAGGAGTCCTTCCACCAGCGGCAGGGCTACGAGCTGCTGATGACGATGATGCGCGGCACCGAGGCCCAGCGCGCCATGGTCCAGGAGTCGGTCGACCGGTTCTGGTGGCCGGTGCTCATGATGTTCGGCCCGCCGGACGCCGCGTCGCCCAACAGCGAGCGGTCGATGGCGTGGGGCATCAAGCGCAACACCAACGACGAGCTGCGGCAGAAGTTCGTCGACATGACCGTCGCGCAGGCCGAGGCGCTCGGCGTGACGCTGCCCGACCCCGACCTCCGCTGGAACGAGGAGCGCGGCCACTACGACTTCGGCGAACCCGACTGGGACGAGCTCGCCGCCGTCATCCGCGGGGACGGCCCGTGCAACGAGCAGCGGCTGGCGCACCGCCGGGCGGCCCACGAGGACGGTGCGTGGGTGCGCGAGGCGGCCATGGCGTTCGCGGACCGCTCGGCGGCCGCGGCCGGGTCCGCCCAGGCGGTCGCCCGATGAGCGCCGATCGGCGGGAATGGCCGCTCTACGAGGTGTTCGTCCGCGGCAAGCGCGGGCTCAACCACGTGCACGTCGGGTCGCTGCACGCCCCCGACGACGTGATGGCGCTGCGGAACGCGCGCGACGTCTACACCCGGCGCAACGAGGGCGTGAGCATCTGGGTCGTCCGGGCGGACGCCATCACCGCGTCCAGCCCGGACGAGAAGGATCCCCTGTTCGCGCCCAGCGGCGACAAGGTCTACCGGCACCCGACGTTCTACGAGATCCCCGACGACGTCCCGCACATGTGAGAGGAGGGGCCACCATGAGCGATGACCATGACAGCGTCTTCGACGGCCTGATCGGCGGGGACTCCTCGCAGTGGGCGTTCGGTACCGGCTTCGAGGACCCGCTGGCCGGCGTCGACACGACGGTGCCCGGCGGGGTCGACCGCGCCGAACTCGCCGCGTACTGCCTGATGCTCGGCGACGACGCCCTGATCATGTCGCAGCGCCTGTCGGAGTGGTGCAGCCGCGCGCCCGACCTCGAAGAGGACATCGCGCTGGCGAACACGGCCCTCGACCTCCTCGGTCAGGCGCGCCTGCTGCTCGCCCGGGCAGCCGCCGCCGACCCCGGCGTGGTCCCCGCCCTGCCCGAGGGCTCGCCGGTGCCCGCCGAGGACGCGCTGGCCTTCTTCCGGGACGCCGGGCGGTTCTGCAACGTGCGGCTCGCCGAGGTACCGGACGGCGACTTCGCGTACGCCGTCGTCCGGCTGCTGCTGTTCTCCGTGGTCCGGCTCGCCCTGTTCGAACGGCTCCGCGCGAGCAGCGACGGCGTGCTGGCCGCCGTGGCGGACAAGGGGGCCAAAGAGGTCGCCTACCACCGCGACTGGTCGGGCCGCTGGTTCCTCACCCTGGCGAAGGGCACCGAGGAGTCGCGGCGCCGCCTCGTCACGGCCCTCGGCGACCTGTGGCCGCTCCGGGAGGAACTGCTCCGCCCGCATCCGGTGGAGCTCTCCCTCGCCCGGGCCGGCGCCGGTGTCGACCCCGCCTCGCTCCGCGACCAGGCGGACGCCGTCCTCGACCAGGTGCTCGCCGTGAGCGGCGTCGACCGTCCGGACTCCGCGCCGCCGGCCGATGCCGAGCGGGCGGGCCGCGACGGCGCGCACACCGAGGACTTCGACCGGCTGCTGGCCGAGATGCAGGTGGTCGCCCGCGCGCACCCGGACGGGCGCTGGTGAGCACCCGCGAGCAGGCACGGGAACGGGCCGCCGAGGCGGCCGGGCAGGTACGCGACCCCGAGATGCCGATGCTCACCCTCGCCGACCTCGGCGTCCTGCGCGCCGTCGAGGTCGAACGGGACGCCCGCGGCGGCGCGGCCGTCATCGTCTCGATCACGCCGACCTACACCGGCTGCCCCGCCATGGCCACCATGCGGGACGACCTCGTCCACCGCCTGAACGACGCCGGGTTCCCCCGCGTCGAGGTGCGGGTCGCCCTCTCTCCGCCCTGGTCCAGCGACTGGATCTCCGAGCGCGGCCGCGCCGCGCTCCGCGAGGCGGGCCTGTCGGCCCCCGGCCCCGCACCCCGCCGGGACGGGCCGGTGCCGCTCACCCTCGGGCCCGCCAGGCTCGCCCCGCCCTGCCCCCGGTGCGGCTCGGCGGAGACCCGGCTGACCTCCGAGTTCGGTTCCACCGCCTGCAAGGCCCTCTACCGCTGCACCGGCTGCCTCGAACCGTTCGAGCACGTCAAGGAGATCTGAGATGACCACGCTCGCGCCCCGCTCCGCACCGGCGCGGTCCGCCGCGTTCCACTCGCTGACCGTGGCGGCGGTGGACCACCTGTGCGAGGACGCGGCGGCGATCACGTTCGCCGTCCCCGACGAACTGCGCGAGGCGTTCGCCTTCCGGGCGGGGCAGTCGCTCACCCTCCGCCGCGTCGTCGGCGGGCGGGAGGAGCGCCGGTCCTACTCCATCTGCGCCCCGGCCGGGGAGGCGCCGCGCATCGGTGTCCGCGAGATCCCGGGCGGGCTCTTCTCCTCCTGGCTCGTACGCGAGGTGAAGCCGGGCACGCGGATCGAGGTGCTGGCGCCGGCCGGGTCCTGGCAGGCCGATCCCGCGCGGGGCGAGCGGCACCTGTGCATCGCGGCCGGATCCGGGATCACCCCGATGCTGTCGGTCGCCGCCACCGTCCTCGGCCATCCCGGAGGCCAGGTCTCCCTCCTGTACGGCAACCGCACGAGCCGTACCGTGATGTTCGCCGAGGAGCTCGGCGACCTGAAGAACCGGTACGGCCCCCGGCTGCAGACCGTCCACGTGCTCTCCCGCGAGCCGCGCGACGCCGAGCTGCTCTCCGGCCGGCTCGACGCCGGCCGGCTGCGCCGCCTGTTCAGCGACCTGGTGCCGGTAGAGGTCTTCGACCACGTCTGGCTCTGCGGGCCGCTGGCGATGGTGGAGGACGCCCGTTCGGTGCTCGCCGGCCTCGGCGTCCCCGCGGACCGCGTCCACGTCGAGCTGTTCTACGTGGACGCCCCGCCGCCGGAGCCGCGCCGCCGCGAGGACGGGCCGTCCGGCGCGACGAGCGAGCTGACGACCGTGCTCGACGGACTCCGGATGACGGCGACCGTCTCCCGCGACTCGACGCTCCTCGACGCCGCCCAGGCGACGCGCGCCGACCTGCCGTTCGCCTGCAAGGGCGGCGTCTGCGGGACGTGCCGCGCGGTCGTCCGCGAGGGCGAGGCCGACATGCGCCGCAACTACGCCCTCGAACCGGCCGAGGTGGACGCCGGCTTCGTCCTCACCTGCCAGACGTTCCCGGCCGGCGACCGGGTGACCGTCGACTACGACGCCTGAGAGGGCCATGCCGTCCCTCGGACGGCCCCTGCGGCCTCTGCGGGCTCAGCGCTCGTGCCGGGCCAGCCCGTCGAACGCGATGGCGGTGATCGCGCCGGCGACCGTCGCCGGGTCGTACGCCCCGTTCGGGCGGTACCACTCGACCAGCGAGTTCACCATGCCGAACAGCAGCCGGCTCACCAGGGCCGGCGGCACGTCGTCGCGCAGCGCGCCCTCCGCGACCGCGTCCGCGACCAGCGCGGCGAGACGGTCGTCGAGCCAGCGGCGCCGTTCCAGAGCGGCCAGCTCCACCTCGCTGTTGCCCCGTACACGCAGCAGCAGCGTGACGGACGGCTGGTGCGCCACCAGCACCTCGACGCTGCGCCGCACCACCCCCCGCAGCCGCTCGTAGGCGGTCTCCCCGGCGCCCTCGTGGGACGCCTCGGTGACCACGGCGGTGAGCTCGTCGAGAGCGTCGTCCAGGGCCTGGCCGAGCAGCTGCTCCTTGCCGGTGACATGGTGGTAGATGGCCGGCTTCGTCAGCCCGAGCTCCCTGGCCAGGTCGCCCACGCTGGTGGCGTCGTACCCCTTGCGGTTGAACAGCTCCACCGCGGCGCGCACGATCGCCGGCTGGTCATAGCCGGGACGGCCGCGCCGGCGGCGCGGAGCCGGTTCCGCGGGCCCGATCTTCGTCACCCGTGCAGCATCTCACGCATGCGGAAGGGAGCCCGGCGCGGACCTGCCGCCCGGTTCGGGAACGGATTCACCGGGGGACTCCCGGAGAAGATCTTTCGGCCGGTACCGTGGGCCGCGTCGGAACCGTGAAGGAGATCCGGTATGCCTGAAGTGAGCGACCTGGCCGCCGCGGTCTCCGAGCTGGTCGCCGAGGCACTGGGGCGGCCGGCCCTGCCGGAGGAGAACTTCTTCGAGGCGGGGATGGACTCGCTCGCTCTGGTGGAGCTGCACGAGCGGATCACCGAACGGCTGGGCCTGGAGTTCCCGATCACCGAGCTGTTCGCCCATCCCAATCTGGCGGCGCTGCTCGGCTTCGTGGGCGCCACGGGACGGCCGGACGCCCCGCGGCGCGGTGACGCGGCGGCGCGGCGCAGGCGGTCGGCGCCGCGGCACCAGGTGCGGTCGCGGAGCCGGCGCGGGGACACGCGCTGAGGGTGGGGACCATGGACGATCATGCGCCGGAACCGATCGCCGTGGTGGGCGCGTCCTGCCGCCTGCCCGGCGCGCTCGGCCTGCGGGAATTCTGGGACGGGCTGAGCGGTGAGCGGGAGGCCGTGACCGCACTGGCCGACGGCGACCTGCTGCGTGCCGGGGTGAGCCCGCAGGACCTGGCCGATCCGTCCTACGTGCGGGTGGCGGCGCTGATGCCGGCGGCCGGCGGGTTCGACGCCGCGTTCTTCGGCATGACGGACGAGCAGGCGCGGCGCTGCGACCCGCAGGCGCGGGTCCTCACCGAACTGGCGCACTCCGCCCTCGAGAGCGCCGGTCTGGACGTCTCGGCGGTGGGCGAGCACACCGGGGTGTTCGCGGCCTGCGGGGCGGGCCGCTACCGGGGCCTGCACCTGCGTGACGATTCGCCGGGGCCTGACCCGGCCGCCTCCGTGGCGGCGATGCTCGGCCTGCGGGGACCCTGCGTCGGCATCTCGACCGGGTCCCTGGCGGCCGTGCATCTGGCGTGCGAGGCGCTCCGGTCGGGCGACTGCGACATCGCCGTCGCGGGCGGCGGCCATATCCGCATGCCCTACGGTCACGGCTACCGCTGGGCGCCGGGCTCGCGGTACGCGCCGGACGGCCGGTGCCGCCCCTTCGACGCCCGCGCCACCGGGACGGTCCCCGGAAGCGGCGCCGGGGTCGTGGTGCTGCGCCGGCTCTCGGAGGCGATCCTGGACGGCGCCCGCATCCTCGGTGTCGTTCGCGGCGGCGCCACGGCGCACGATCCGGCCGGACCCGCCCGGTGCGTCGCCGAGGCACTGGACGCGGCGGCCGTCGAGGCGGACGCCATCGGGTACGTGGAGGCCCGCGGGTCGGGCGTACCGGCCGAGGACCTCGCGGAACTGGCCGCGCTCGGTGCGGTCCTGGACGGGCCGGTGCGGCTGGGCTCGGTGACGTCCGCGGTGGGTGATCTCGCCTCGGCCGCGGGTGTGGCGGGGCTGCTCAAGGTCCTGCTGTCGCTGGAGCGGTGCAGGATCCCGGCGACCGTCAACGCCCGGACCCCGCATCCCGCGATCCGGTCGGGCCCGTTCGACATCGTCGGCGAGAGCCGCGCGTGGCCGCGCAGGGACGGCGCGTCCCGGCAGGCCCTGGTGTGCGATCGAGCCACCGGTGACGTGCACGCCTGCCTGGTCGTCGAGGAGGGACCGCCGTCCCCACCGCCCCTGCCGGATCGCAGGCCGCGGCTGGTGGTCTGGTCCGGGCACGACGCCGACGCGGCGGCAGGGGTCCGTGCGGGTCTGGCCCGGCACTTCGCCGATCACGCCGAGGACTTCGAGGACGCGGTCGCAACGCTGCAGCAGGGGAGGGCGGCCCACTCCCATCGCGGCGCCATGGTCTGCTCCGACGCCGCCGAGGCCGCCGAGGCGCTCACCGAGGAGGCGCCGGTGACCGAGGCCGGCGCCCTGAAAGTGGCGCTCGCCTTTCCCGGTGCCTTCGCCGGCCCGCTCCCGCAGGGCCTGTACGGCACCGAGCGCACCTTCACGGAGGCCGCCGACGTCCTGCTGGAACGATTCGAGGACCAGGGCCTGGACGTCTACGAGCTATGGACGTCAGGAGAGATCCCGGAGGACGGGCCAGAGGCCCGGGCCTTGCTGTTCGTCTTCGAGTACGCCCTGGCACGGATGTGGCAGGCATGGGGTGTGCGGCCACACGCGCTGGTAGGCCTCGGCGTGGGCGAGATCGTCGCGGACGTGCTGCGCGGAAGCCGCGAACTCGACGGCGCGATGGCCGCCCTGCGCGATCCGATCGCGCCGCCAGCGGCCGACCACCTGCGGGAGATGCGCGCGACCGGGGCCGACGTGGTCCTGGAGGCGGGGCCGGGAGACGATCTCACCCGGCTGTTCCCGGACGGCGGTCCCGTGACGGCGCTGGCGTCGTTCAGGGCGGACGGTCCCGGCGGCACCCGTCCCGTGCTCGAAACCCTCGGGCGGTTGTGGACGATGGGCCTGCCCGTCGAGTGGGCCGCGCTGGACTCCGACCGTCCGCCGCGCCGCGTACCGCTGCCCGCCTACCCCTACCGGCGCGATCGGCACTGGGCCGTCCCGGACACCGGCCCGGCCGCTCCGAAGTCCGGCACCACCTCGCCGGCGCGGGAGACGATCGCGGCCCCCGAGATCGCGCGGATCCCCAGCCTGCCCGCCTCGGCCGAACCGCCGCGCCCGCTGTCGCGTACCCAGCACGCGTTCTGGATGCTGGAGCGGCTCGCGCCCGGCACCGGCGTCTCCAACATCGGCATCGCGTTCCGCACCGCCCGCCCGCTCCGCTGGTACCCGCTGCAGACCGCGGTGGAGCGGCTGGTCGCCCGGCAGCCCGCGCTGCGCCTGCGGTTCCCCGAGGTGGACGGCGTCCCGCTGCGCCATCTGACCGGCCCCGGCGACGCGCGGATCGAGGTCCCGACCGACACCACCACCGAGGAGACGCTGATCGGCGATCTCCAGGCGTTCCTGGACGAGCCGTTCGACCTCGGCCAGGACCTGCTGTTCCGGGCCGGGCACTTCGTCCTCCCGGACGGTGCCAGCGTGGTGTGCCTGGCCGCCCACCACATCGTGATCGACGCGCCCGCCGTCCAGCTCCTGGTCGAGGAGGTCGGGCGGCTGTACGACGCCATCGCCGAAGGGCGCGGCATTCCGGCGGAGCTGGCCGGGCCCGCGCCGCTGCTGGCCGAGCCGGAGCCCGACCCCGCGTCCCTGCGCTACTGGACCGACCGGCTGCGCGGCACCGAACCCGAGGCGATGGTGCTGCCGGGCACCCGGCCGGCGCCCCGGCACCCGACGTTCGCCGGGCACACCTGCAGCTGGGAGATGACGGCGTCCGCCCGCGACGCGCTGGAGCGGCTGCGCGGCCAGCTCCAGGTGACGGACAACATCATCCTGATGAGCGCGTTCGCGCTGATGCTGCTGCGCCACGGAGCGGGCCCCGACCTGGTGATCGGGATACCGGTCACCACGCGCCGTCCCGCCACCCGCCGCAGCGTCGGGTACGGGGTCAGCACCATGCCGCTGCGGGTCCGCCCCGACCCGGAAGCCGGGTTCGCCGACCTGGTGCGGCAGGTGGCGGAGGCGTTCTTCGAGGGCGTGGAGCACGCCGACGTCTCGGTGGAGACGGTGATCACCGAGCGGGGGCACGGCACCGGCGACTGGCGCGTCCCGCTGTTCCGGCACATGTTCAACTACCGGCCGTGGACCGACGAGCGGATCGCGATCACCGGCGAGGTCCCCGGCTACGTCGAGGACCTCTTCGATCGCAGCCGGCTCGACCTGCAGTGCGTCGCCGTCCCCGAACCGGGGCGCTTCACGCTGCGCGCGTGGCACAGCACGGAGGTGCACGACGAGGCGGAGATCGCGTCGTACCTAGCGCGGATGCAGGTGCTGCTGGAGGGGGCGGCCGAGGACGCCGACCGTCCGATCGCGGAGCTCGGCCTGGCCTCGGCGAGCGACCGCGCGGTGCTCGACGCCCTCAACGACTCGGAACGGACGTGGCACGGGCCCGGAACGCTCGCGGAGCGCATCGCCCGGCAGGCCGCCGTGACGCCGGACGCCGTCGCGGTCGTGGACGGCGACGAGACGGTCACCTACGCGCAGCTCATCGCGCGGGCCGGCGCGGTGCGCGACCTGCTGCGCGCGCACGGCACCAGGCCCGGCGAGGTCGTGGCGCTGGCGCTGGGCCGGTCGGCGTCCATGGCGGCGGCGGTCCTCGGGGTCTGGGCGGCGGGCGCGGCGTACCTGCCCCTGGACGTGCGGCAACCGGAGATGCGGCTGTCCTTCCAAGTCGAGGACGCCGACGCGCGCGCCGTGCTGGTTCGTCCCGGCGAGAGCGCCGGTTGGGCCGGGCAGCGGCCGGTTCTCCCGGTCCCGGTCCCTGCTTCGACCGGGCCGGGCGATCTGCTCGACCGGGGCGCCCCCGAGCCGGGGACCGCCGCCTATGTGATCTACACGTCGGGATCGACGGGCCGTCCCAAGGGCGTCGCGGTCTCCCACCGCAATCTGCTCAACCTGGTCTGCGACTTCGCCGACCGGCTCGGGTGCGGGCCGGACGGGCCCGTGCTCTGGTCGACCACCACGTCCTTCGACATCTCGTGGCTGGAGCTGTTCCTGCCGCTGCTGTGCGGGGCCCCGCTGGTCGTGGCGCCGGACGAGGCGCAGCTGAAGCCGTCCGCCTTCCTGGGGCTGATCGAGCGGCACGATGTCGCCGTGGTCCAGGCCACGCCGACCGCGTGGCGCCTGGCCGCGGCCGAGGCCGGCGGGGAACTGGCGGGCCGCACGGTGCTGTGCGGCGGGGAGCCGATGCCCGCCGCGCTGGCCCGGCGGCTGCTGTCGGCCGGGTGCCGCCTGTTCAACGTGTACGGCCCGACCGAGACCACGATCTGGTCGACCGCCGCCGAGATCACCGAGGCGCCGGAGGATCCCGTCCCGGTCGGGGCTCCCCTCGCCAACACGCGGGTCTTCGTCCTGGACGCGGCCGGCCGGGAACTGCCGCCGGGCGTGCCGGGCGAGCTGTGCGTCGCGGGCGACGGGGTGAGCCTGGGCTATCCGGCCCGGCCGGACCTGACCGCCGAGCGCTTCGGCGACCATCCCCGGTACGGGCGGTTCTACCGGACCGGGGATCTGGCCCGGGTGCGATACGACGGCACCCTGGAGTTGTTCGGACGGGCCGACCGGCAGGTGAAGCTGCGCGGCCACCGGATCGAGCCGGGCGAGGTCGAGGCGGTGCTGCAGGAGCATGGCCGGGTCCGGGCCGCCGCCGTCACCCTGGTGGGCGATCCGCAGGGCGACGGGCTGTTTCATTCTGGGGGGACGACCCCCCAGACCCCCCGGCAGGAGCCGAGCCGACTGCCCTCCGGGCACTCGGGCAGTCGGCTGGTCGCCTACGTCGTGCCGGACACCGCCACGCCCGGCGACGGGCTGGCCGAGGAACTGTGGCGGCACGCGCGCGCCCGGCTGCCCGACTACGCCGTTCCCTCGGGGATCACGCTGCTGGACGGCCTTCCGACGACCCCCAACGGCAAGATCGACTACGCCGGTCTCCCGGCGCCGGAGGAGATCTCGGCCGCACCTGCCGCCGTACCGTCCCCAGGTGACCCCGAGCTGGTGGAGCGCCTGGTCGGGCTGTGGCGGGAGATGCTCAGGCGGCCCGGCCTGGGCGCGCACGACAACTTCTTCCTGAACGGCGGGCACTCGATCCTCGCGGTGCGGCTCGTGAGCGCGCTGGGGGAGATCGCGGGCACCGAGGTGGACGTGCGGACGGTGTTCGAGTACCCGACGCCTGCCGAGCTGGCCGCCTATTTGGGGGCGCCATGAGCCCGGCGCTGTTCGTCCCGATCGAGCCGCGTCCCGAGGCGCGGGTCCGGCTGGTGGTCTTCCCGCATGCCGGTGGGGGGCCCGCGTCGGCCGGCTTCCTGGCCGGCCGCCTGCCCGGCGGCGTCGAGGTCTGGTCGGTCAACCCGCCGGGACGGCAGGCACGCCTGGCCGAACCGCCCCGCACCGACCTGGAGCCGTTCGTGGCGGACCTGGCGGCCGATCTCACCGGGCGCGTCCCGGAGCCGTTCACGCTGTTCGGGTACTGCAGCGGTGCCCTGCTCGCCTTCCTGACGTGCCGGGCGCTGGACCGCCCGGCGGCACGGCTGATCGTCGGTTCGTTCGCCGCTCCGGACGTCGCGGTGCTGCCGCGCGGGCTGCACACGCTGCCCTCCGGCCTGTTCTGGGACGAGCTGATCGAGATGGGCGGTGTCCCGGACGAGATCGCCGGGCGGGAGACGCTGCGGCCGCTTCTGGAACCCGCGCTGCGCGCCGACTTCGGCCTGCTCGCTGGATACCGGCACCGTCCGGCCGCCCCGCTCGGCACGCCGATCACCGTCCTGTACGGGCGGCACGACACCTCGCTCGGCCGGGGCGGGCTGCTGGGCTGGCGCCGGCAGACCGCGCACCGCCCCGTCCTGCGGGAGCTGGACGCCTCGCACTGGCTGGCCGAGGACGCCCCGGACGAACTGGCCGCCGTCATCGCGGAAGAAGTGGGGAGCGCCGGATGCGTCTCGGATACAGCCTGAGCTACTGGGGCAACACCGGGCTCCGGCCCGCCGACCATCTGGAGCTGGTCACCGAGGCCGAACGGCTCGGCTACGACTCGGTGTGGGCGGCGGAGACCTACGGCACCGACCCCGCCGCGCTGATGGCCTGGCTGGCGGGCCGCACCGATCGGATCGGGCTGGGTACCGCGATCCTGCAGATGCCCGCGCGCCGGCCCGTCGCCGCGGCGATGACCGCGGCGACGATCGACCAGATCTCCGGGGGACGGTTCCGCCTCGGGCTCGGTTTCTCCGGGCCGCAGCTCGTGGAGGGATGGCACGGGCTGCCCTACGGCCGCCCGCTGGCGGAGGCCCGCGACTACATCGCGGTCGTCCGCAAGGCGCTGGCCCGCGAGCCGGTCGTGCACCAGGGCGAGACATTGACCGTTCCGCTGCCGGGCGGGCAGGGCAAGGAGATGACGCTGGCCGTCTCGCCCGTCCAGGAGGACCTGCCCGTGTACCTGGCGACGATCGGGCCGAAGGCGGTCGCGCTCACCGGTGAGATCGCCGACGGCTGGCTGCCGCTCAACTTCCCGCCCGAGCACCTGGGCGACTGCCGCGACCTGCTGGCGGAGGGCGCCGCCCGCTCCGGCCGGACCCTGGACGGCTTCGACATCGCCCCGATGATCCTCACCCTGATCGAGGACGATCTCGACATCGCGTACGACATGATGCGCCCGATGCTGGCCCTGTACCTGGGCGGCATGGGCTCGCGGAAGATGAACTTCCACAACCGGCTCGCGCAGCGGCTCGGCTTCGCCGACGAGGCCAGGGCGATGCAGGAGGCGTTCCTGGCCGGACGGCAGGCCGAGGCGATCGCGGCGATGTCGGACGGACTGGTCGACGCCATGACGATCTGCGGCCCGCCCGAGCACGCTCGCGACCGGATCGCCGCCTACCGCGAGGCGGGCGCCACCACCCTGATCGTCGGCCTGGTGCATCCCACGCTGCGGCTCAGGCTGGAGCAGCTACGCCTGATCGCCGAGCTGGCCGGGATCTAGCCGGGCCCGCGCCTCCTCGTCGGTGAGCCCGTCGATCTCCTCGGCGAGCAGCCGCTCCACCGCCGCGGCCAGCTCCCGCAGGCCGCGATGCGAGAAGACGGTCCGGACCGGTACGTCCAGTTCGAGGGTCGCGCCCAGCCGGGCGGCCACCCTGGTGGCCAGCAGCGAGTGCCCGCCGAGCTGGAAGAAGTCGTCCAGGGCCCCGACCCGGTCGACGCCCAGCACCTCGCACCAGATGTCGGCGACCAGTTCCTCGGCGGCGGTCTCGGGCGGCACGTGCCCGCGCTCCTCGCCGCCTCGCGAGGGCGCGGGCAGCCCGGCCCGGTCGAGCTTGCCGTTCGGGCCGAGCGGCAGGCCGTCCAGGGGGACGAAGGCGGCCGGGACCATAGAAGGAGGCAGTACCCGGCCCAGATGCCCGCGCAGATCGTCCGCCTCCGGCCGCGCACCGCCCCGAGGGACGACGTAGGCGGTCAGCCGCGGGTCGCCGGGACGGTCCTCCCGCACGACCACCGCCGCCTCGGCCACCTGCGGATGTTCCAGCAGAACGGACTCGATCTCCATCGGCTCGATCCGGTACCCGCGCAGCTTCACCTGATCGTCCGCGCGGCCCAGGAACTCCAGCGAGCCGTCGGGCCGGTACCGGGCCAGGTCACCGGTCCGGTAGAGGCGACCGCCCGGAGGCCCGTGCGGGTCGGGGACGAAACGCTCGGCGGTCAGGGCGGGACGGCCGAGGTAGCCCCGGGCCACCCCGTCCCCGCCGACGCAGATCTCCCCGGCCGCGCCGATCGGCACCGGGTCGAGCCCGCCGTCCAGCAGGTGCACGCGGGTGCCGGGCAGCGGGCGCCCGATCGGGGGGCGCTCCTCCGCCCGGCCGGGATCCAGCTCGGCCGACGTGGCGATGATCGTCGTCTCGGTCGGGCCGTAGGTGTTCACCAGCCGGACGCCGGTGCGGCCGAGGCGCGCCCAGGCGGCCAGTGCCGCGCCCGGCAGCGGGTCCGCGCCGAGGATCAGCAGCCGCAGGCCCTCCGGCCAGCGGACCCGCTCCCGGTGCGAGACCAGCTCCCGCCAGTACGACGTGGGCAGGTCGAGGACGGTGAGCGCGGCCCCCTCGGAGGTACCGAAGAAGTCCGGGAGCGGCATGCCGGCGGGAGGCAGCACGAGCGTCGCCCCCGATGCGAGCGCCGGATAGATCTCCTCGGCGTGCGTGTCGAAGCCGATGGAGGCGAACTGCAGCACGCGGTCGCCCGCGCCGAGCCCGTAGCCGTCACGCATCCAGCGCACGCGGGACGCCAGCGCGCGACGCTCGACCTCCACGCCCTTGGGCCGTCCGGTGGTTCCGGAGGTGTAGCAGATGTAGGCCAGATCGGTCGCGGCGGCGGCACCGGAGGGTACGGGGCCCGCCGCGTCCAGCGGCAGCGTGGCGACTCCCGGAACGTGCACCGACCCGTCGGTGAGCAGCAATGTGGCGCCGCTGTCGCGGACCATGTACTCCAGCCGGGCGGGCGGATGGGCGGAGTCGAGCGGCAGGTATGCGGCGCCCGCGCGCTGCACGGCGAACAGGGCCGCGACCAGTTCGGGCGAACGCGGCGCGCAGACGCCCACGACCGTGCCGGGACCCGCACCGGCCGCGCGCAGGGCACCGGCCAGGTGGCCGGCCCGCGCGTCCAGTTCGGCGTAGGTGAGGGTGCGCCCGCCCTGGCTCACCGCGACCGTACCGGGGGTACGGGCGGCCTGCCGGGACAGCGACTCGTCCGGGGCGACCGGGGCGTTCACGGGACCGGAGACCGGGGCGGACATCGTGAGCAGCATGCGGCGTTCCTCGTCACCGAGCATGTCCCGGTACAAGGAGGACAGGGACGGGTCACCGCCATCGGCGGCCACGAGTGCCAGCAGGCGCCGGTAGTGGCCCGCCATCCGCTCCATGGTGGCGCGGTCCCACAGGTCGCGGTTGTAGGACAGGAAGGCGAGCGTGTCGTCCGCGCGCCGGGTGACGTCCAGCATGAGGTCGAACTTGGCCTGGCGGACCCCGGGCTCGAACGGCTCGCAGGCCAGGCCGGGCAGATCCGCGGTCGCCGCCTCCGCGTCCTGCATGGCGAACATCGCCTGGAACAGCGGCGTGCGGCTCGTGTCGCGCCGCACCCCCAGGGCGGTGATCAGCTCCTCGAAGGGGATGTCCTGGTGGGCGAGGGCGTCCAGCACGGTGCCCCGGGTCCGGTCGAGCAGCTCGCCGAAGGAGGGATCGCCGGACAGGTCGCCGCGCAGCACGATCGTGTTGGGGAAGAAACCGATCAGCGGCCCCAGCTCGGGACGGTCCCGGCCCGCGACGACCGAGCCGACGCAGACGTCGTCCTGGCCTGCGTGCCGCGACAGCAGCACCTGGAACGCGGTGAGCATGGTCATGAACAGGGTGGCCCGCCGGGTGCGTCCCAGCCGCTCCAGCCGGCCGGCCAGCTCCGCGGGCAGGACCAGCGCGACATGGTCGCCCGCCGGGGTCCGCACCGCGGGACGCGGGTGGTCGGTGGGGATCTCCAGCGTCGGAGCCCCGGCCAGCGCCTTCGACCAGAACGCGAGCTGGTCGTCGCCGGCGCCCCGCTCCGGCCGTCCGCGCCGCCAGGCCGCGAAATCGCCGTACTGGATCGGCAGCGGCGGCAGCGGCGACGCCCGCCCGTCCAGGGACGCCCCGTACACCTCGGACAGCTCGGACAGGAACACCTTCAGCGACCAGCCGTCGGCGACGATGTGGTGCAGCACCACGCACAGCACGTGGTGGTCCTCACCGAGCCGCAGCAGGTGCGTTCTCAGCAGCGGCCCCCGCCGCAGGTCGAACGGGCGGTTGGTGCGTTCGGCCACGAGTTCGCGGGCGCGGGCCTCGCGTTCACCGGCGGGCAGCCCGGTCAGATCGAGCCGCTCCGGCTCCACCCGCGCGTCCGCGCAGGCCTCCTGGACGGGCCGTCCGTCGCCGGCCGCGGGAAAGCGGGTGCGCAGGATCTCGTGCCGCCGGACGATCTCGTCGACCGCGTGCCGCAACGCCGGCACGACCAGCCTGCCCCGCAGCCGCAGGACGATGAACATGTTGTAGGAGGCGTCGTCCGGATCGAACTCCTGGAGGAACCACAACCGTTCCTGGCCCGCGGTCAACGGGACGGGTGCGCCCTCGTCCGCCCGCCTGGGAATGCCCGGCTCCGGCACCCCGGGCGGGGCGACACCCAGCCTGCGTTCGAGCGCGGCCCGCTGCTCCGGGCTCAGCCCGGCCAGTCGCTCGCCCAGCTCGCTCACGGGGCCTCCTCCCCTGTGACGGCGTCCAGCAACCGGTCCAGGTCCTGCCCGTCGAGCCGCCGTTCCAGGATCTCCAGGGCGTACCGCTCGACCGTGGTGATCTCGAAGCAGCGCCGCAGCGGGAGCTCCACGCCGAAGGACGCGCGGATGCGGTTGATCAGCTCCACCACCAGCAGGGAGTGGCCGCCCAGCTCGAAGAAGTCGTCCAGCGCCCCGACCCGGTCCCGGCCGAGCAGGTCCCGCCAGATCCCGCACAGCTCCTCCTCCATGGGGGTGCCGGGGGCGCGGTAGCCGGTCGCGAGCGCCCGGCGCCCGGCGCTCGCGGGGGCCGGGAGCGCCGCCCGGTCGAGCTTGCCGCTGGACCCGGTCGGCAGCGCCTCCACCGGCACGAACGCCTGCGGGATCACCGCCGGGGGCAGCTTGCGGGACAGGTGGTCGCGCAGCACCTTGGTGATGTCGCCCGGGTCGCCGGACCACACCACGTAGGCGACCAGGCCCGGCCCGCCCGGGGCGTCCTCGCGCAGTGCCGCCGCCGCCCGCTCCACCAGCGAGTGCGCGGCCAGCGCCGCCTCGATCTCGCCCAGTTCCACGCGGACGCCGTGCACTTTGACCTGGGTGTCGACGCGGCCGAGGAACTCGATCGCGCCGTCGCGCCGCCACCGGGCCAGGTCGCCGGTCCTGTAGAGCCGCGAGCCCGGCGGGCCGAACGGGTTCGCGACGAACGACGCCGCGGTGCGTCCGGGCCGCCCGTGATAGCCCCGGGCGAGCTGGACGCCCGCGATGTGCAGTTCACCCGGTACCCCGGCCGGGACGAGTGCCATCCGCTCGTCCAGGACGTACAGCGCGGTGTTGGGCACGGGACGCCCGATCGGGACGGGCCCGGCCGCCTGTGGTTCGCACCGCCAGGCGCTGACGTCGATGGCGGCCTCGGCCGGCCCGTACAGGTTGTGAAGCTCGGCCTCCGGAAGCCGGTCGGCGCAGCGGGCGGCCAGGTCGCGGGGCAGCTCCTCGCCGCTGCAGATCACTCGGCGCAGCGACCGGCACTCCTCGACGCCCTCGGCGGCCAGGAAGGCCGCCAGCATCGACGGTACGAAATGCGCGGTCGTCACCCGCCGCTCCTTGACGAGGTCGCGCAGGTAGGACGGTTCGCGGTGCCCTCCGGGCCTGGCGAGGGCGAGGGCCGCGCCGCAGGCCGGCGGCAGGCACAGCTCCCACACCGACACGTCGAAGCTGATCGGGGTCTTGTGCAGGACGACCGCGCCCGGCGGGAGGGAACGCCGCATCCACTCCAGCCGGTTGACGATCGCCTCGTGGGTGGTGACGACGGCCTTCGGCTTGCCGGTCGTCCCCGAGGTGTAGAGCAGGTACGCGGCGTCGCCAGGGCGGTTGACGCGTGCGGGCTCGTCGTCCGGCAGGTCGCGCCACGCGCCGTCCTCCTCGAGGGGGACGAGCCGGGCGGGCAGGTTGCGCAGGCGGCCGGACAGGTGCGCCTGGGTGAGCACGAGGCGGGCCCCGCTGCCGGCCACCAGGCCGCTGAGCCGCTGCCAGGGATGGTCAGGATCGAGTGGCATGTAGACGCCACCGGCCTTGAGCACCGCCAGCACGCCGACCACGAGTTCGGGCGAGCGTTCGGCGCAGATCGCGACGGGCGTCTCGGGGCCGACGCGCTGGGAGCGCAGCCAGTGCGCCAGCCGGTTGGCGCGGGCGTGCAGTTCACCGAAGGTGAGCGTGCCGCCGTCCGGTGCGATCACGGCCGTGGCGTCGTCCGGTGCGGCACCGGCGAACAGGTCGGTGAGAACGGTGTCCGCGTCGAGCGGCATCGCAGGGCCGCGGGAAGCGGCCAGAATCCGCTCGCGTTCCCGCTCGTCCATCAGCGGGAGCGCGGAGATCGCCTGGTCGGGATCTCGCACCGCCGCGGTGAGGAACGCCTGGAACCAGCCCGCGAGCCGTTCGATCGTCGGGGCGTCGAACAGGTCCGTGGCGAACTCCAGGCGCCCGTGCAACCTGCCCTCGCGGACGTTGAGGTCCAGGCTCAGGTCGACCTTGGTGGTGCCGTTGGCGATCTGCCCTTGCGTGTTCGACGGGACGAGGTTGAACGCCACCTGGAACAGCGGCGGGCGGCTGAGGTCCCGCTGCGGTTGCAGGGCCTCGACCAGCCGCTCGAAGGGCATCTCCTGGTGGTCGATCGCGTCCAGCAGGATGTCCCGCACCCGCTGCGCCGCCTCCCGGAAGGACGGGTCACCGGACAGGTCCGTGCGGACGAGGACGGCGTTGACGAACATCCCGATCAGCGGTTCGAGCTCCGGCAGCACCCGCCCGGCCATCGGGCAGCCGACGGTGATGTCGTACCGCCCGGCCCAGCGCGCCAGCACCGCCTTGAACGCCGCCAGCAGCGTCATGAACGGGGTCACGCCCAGCGCCTTGGCCAGCCGGTCGACCTGCGCGGTCAGCTCGGGTGACAGCGCGAACCGATGCAGCCCTCCGCCGTAGGTGCGGACCGCGGGGCGGGCACGGTCGGCGGGCAGGCCGAGATCGGCGGGCAGCCCGTCCAGCTGCCGGCGCCAGTACCGCAGTTCCCCGGCCAGGAAGTCGTCGGTGAGCCGGCCGCGCTGCCAGGCGGCGTAGTCGGCGTACTGGATCCGCAGTTCGGGCAGGTCCGGGGGACGCCCGGCGGCCGCCGCGGCCAGCACCTCGTACAGCTCGTCGACGAAGATCGCGGAGGAGGCGCCGTCGAAGATCGTGTGATCGCAGATCCACACCAGCCGCAGATCCTCCTCGTCCAGCCGGACCAGCCGGGCCCGCCACAGCGGCGCGGTGTCCAGCGGGAACGGCTGGGCCGCGTCGCTACGGGCGAGCCGGTCGAACTCGGCCTCCCGCTCCGGCCCGGCCAATGAGCCGAGATCGGTGGCGGTGACGGCGGCCGGCACCTCGGCATGGATGAGCTGGACGACCTGCCCGTCCCGGAAGTCGAACGTGGTGCGCAGCGGTTCGTGCCGCTTCGCCAGTGCCGCAAGGGCACGCTCGACGTGTTCCTGCTCCGTGCCTTGCGGCATCGGCATCCACAGGCAGACGTTGTAGACCGCGAGATCGGGCTCGAACCGGCTGAGGAACCACATCCGCTCCTGGCCGGACGAGACGGGGAATGCATCAGTGACCCCCGCGAGCCTCTGGGGCGCCTTTTGGCGCCGCCTTCCCTCCTCGCTCGTTCCTCGCTCGTCAGTCCAGGCGACGCCGCGCCCCTCCGGCTCGCTCATGTCCGGGTCCCCTCGTTCGATCGCTCGAGTTCCGCCGCTCCGGCTCCCGTGCCTGTGCGATCGCGCAGGGCCTGGCGTCCGACCAGGTCGTCGGGCGGCGCGTCCGGGACGTCCCGGTCGAACCGGCCCAGCACCTTGGTCCGCATGGCCACCGTGACGGTCACCGCCATCAGCAGGCCCAGCACGAGGTACAGCAGGCCCAGCCCGCGTCCCGTACCGGTGCCGATCACCCGCCCGACGGTGGGGGCCAGCGCGCCGTCCGCCGCCATCAGCGGCTCCAGCAGCCCCGCGCCGAGCGGCGCGACGACGGTGAGCCCCAGCGGCAGCGTGGACCAGGCGATCATCTGGTTGACCGCCAGGATCCGGCCGTGGAAGCGCTGCGGGAACTTGAGATGGATCAGCGTGGTGTAGATGCCGTTGTGGATCGCCAACCAGAAGTACAGGAAGAACGCGCACGCCGCCACGAACACCGGGTCGGGCCGTGCCCCGGTGAGCATCGCGAACGCGGCCAGCAGCAGCCCGGTCACCATCACCCCGTGGATGCGGCGCTCCCGGGGGCCGCCCCACACCGCGATCACCAGCCCGCCCGCCGTCACGCCGGCACCGCCGAGCACCGCGACCTGCCCGGCGGTCGACATCGACCCGAACGTCAGCACCAGCGGTGAGATCGACATCAGCAGCGGGGACAGCAGGATGTTGAACACCGCGAAGAAGCAGAGCAGCGCCCGGATGGGGCGGTTCCGCCACACCAGGCGGAACCCGTTGACCAGCTCCTCCCACAGGGTCTCCCGGCGCACCTGCCCCAGGCTCCCGGGGAACCGGACGAAGGCCAGCACGGCGACGGCCACGAAGAAGCCGGCCACGTCCAGCACCAGGATGCCGCCCAGGCCGATGGTGGACAGCAGCCAGACCGCCACCAGCGGGGCGCCGAACTGCGCGGCCCCGTTCACCATCTGGGCCACGCCGTTGGCGTGCCCGAGGAAGTGCTTGGGCACCAGCTGCGGGATCGCCGTGGTGTAGGCGAGCCGCTGGAAGATGAACACCACCGACAGGCAGGCGATCAGCGGGTAGACGTGCCAGATCCGCAGGGTGCCGGTCCACACCAGCGTCCCCAGGCACAGCTGCACCGTCCCGGCCGCGCAGTTGCTCCACAGCAGTACGGTCCGGCGGCTCATCCGGTCCACGATCGCTCCGGCCAGCGGGCCCATCAGCACGCCCGGGACGATGGCCAGCGTGGCGAACAGCGCGAACCGGGCCAGCGAGCCCGTGGTCAGGTAGATCCAGATCGGCAGGGCGAAGTCGGTGACGGCGGAACCGGCGATCGCCGCGAGCTGCCCCGAGGTGACCACCAGGAAGCGGCGCAGGCTGGGCTCGGGCGCCGCCCGCCCGGTGGCCGCCTCGCCGGGACGGGTGCCGTCGTCGGCGCCCTCCAGCCACCAGGTGGCGGCGGGACCGCGTGCCTCGCGCCGCAGCTCGCCGGCGGTTCCGGCGGCCAGCGCGGTATGCGTTCCGGCGACGATGTCGGCCGTCTCCTCGGCCCGGTACCGGACGAAGTAATGCCCGGCCTCGTCCAGCACCACCAGGGCCACCGAGCCGGAGAGGAACCGCCACTCCAGGTAGCGCTCCTGGTACATCTCGGTGAGGCCGTCCTGCGCGCCGATCAGCGAGATGATCGGCGCGCGCAGTGGCGGCACCCGCTCGTGCAGCAGCCGGGTGAAGTACTCCTCGGCCAGCACGCCGTCCCGGCGCATCGCCCTGGCCATGAACCGGACCTGCGCGTCCTCCAGGCCCGCCACGTCCGCGCCCAGCGCCCGCATCCGGATCTCGTAGATCCGGTCGCCCAGGACGCGCTCGCGCAGCCGCAGGGCCGGGCCGGCGATCCGGCCGCGGGGACGGGCGAACGGGAAGATGCCGCCGAGGTAGACCGCCGTCACCTCGCGGCCCGCGGCCTCCAGCAGCCGGGCCAGCTCGACGGCCAGCGCCCCGCCGACGCAGTGCCCGTACAGCGCCAGCGGGCCGTCGACGCGGTCCAGGATCTCCGCCGCGCAGCGCTCGGCGAGCTCCTCGACGGATTCTCCGGACCGCTCGTCGGCCAGGGACGGATCGCTGCCGGGGACGGCCACGGCGTACACCGCGCGGTCGTCCGGGAGGGCGTCGGCGAGGTCGCGGAAGACCAGCGGCTGGCCGCCGCCGTACGGGACGCAGACGTAGCTGAGCGTGCGCCGGCCGGGAGGCGGCGCCTTCAGCTCGTGCAGCAGGCCGGAACCGCGCTCGCGCGGGTCCTCCAGGAGCCGCGCGAACCGCCGCACGGTCGGGTTCTGGAAGAGGTCCATCACGCTCACCGACCAGTCCCCGCCGGTGAGGAGGCGGCGCAGCCGGGTGAGCGCCTTGATCGCGGCCAGCGAGTGGCCGCCGCTCTGGAAGAAGTCGTCCTCGGCGCCGAGGCCGGGGTTGCCCAGGACGTCCCGCCATACCTCCGCGACCGTCCGTTCCAGCTCCGTCGCGGGCTCGGCGGACGGCTCCGCGGACACCGGCAGGGCATCGGCGAGCTCCGCCAGGGGGACGGCCAGGGCCGTGCGGTCGACCTTGCCGTTGCGGCTGAGGGGCAGCCGCGCCAGCGGCCGGTACCGGCCGGGGACCATGTGGCCCGGCAGGGTCCGGGCCAGGTGGGAGCGCAGCGCCGCCGCCGCGGGTTCGGCTCCGGGCTCGGCCACGACGTGCGCCACCAGCTCGCCGTCCTGCGCGGTGACGACGCATTCGGCCACGTCCGGCTGGGCGGCCAGGTGCGCCTCGATCTCACCGAGCTCGATCCGGTAGCCGCGGATCTTGACCTGGGCGTCCCGCCGGCCGCGGAACTCGATGACCCCGTCCGGGCCGAACCGTCCCAGGTCGCCGGTCCGGTACAGCCGTTCCCCGCTGGACGGGTGCCGCACGAACAGGTCGGCGGTGCGTTCGGGATCCCGCCAGTAGCCGCGTGCGACACCGGCGCCGCCGACGTACTGCTCCCCGGTGACGCCGACGGGCACCGGCGTGAGGTCCTCGTCCAGGATGTGGACGGTGTGGTTGGCGAGCGGCCGCCCGTACGGGATGGACCGCCACCCGGGATCGACCTCCCCGACCGGGTGCTGGACGCACCAGATGGAGATCTCGGTGGGGCCGCCCAGGCTGATCACCTCGGCGTTCGGCGCCACCGCCCGGATCCGGTCGGGCAGGCCGACGGGGATCCAGTCGCCCGACAGCAGCACCAGCCGCAGCGAGCCGAGGTCGGACTCCTCCTGTTCGGCGTGCTCGACCAGCAGCTCCATCAGTGCCGGGACGGAGTTCCACACGGTGATCCGCGCACGCTCGACCCAGCGGGCCCAGGCGGCCGGGTCCTTGGCGGCCGCGGGCTCGGGCATCACCAGGGCCGCGCCGGCGGCCGGCGCCCCGAACACGTCGTACACCGAGAGGTCGAAGCCGAGCGCCGCCAGGGACAGCACCCGGTCGCCGGGCCCGACATCGAACCGCCGGTTGACCTCCAGGCAGGTGTTGGCCGCGTTCCGGTGCTCGATCATCACGCCCTTGGGCGTTCCGGTGGAGCCGGAGGTGAACAGTACGTAGGCGAGGTCTTCGGGGCGCGAGGGGCCGAGGTCGCCGTCCGGCGCCGGTTCGCCGCCGGGCGGCGGGGCGACCTGGCGCACCTCGATCCCGGACGGCCACGGGACGGTACCCGCCAGCCGGGGCTGGGTGAGCGCGATCCGGCATTCGCCGCGCTCGATGACGTGCCGCAGCCGCTGCTCGGGCAGGTCGGGCCCCACCGGCAGGTACGCGCCGCCCGCCCGCTGGATCGCCTGGACCGCGACGATCTGCTCCCAGCCGGTCTCCATGACGACGGCCACGAGTTCCTCGCGTTCCACCCCGGCCTCCGCGAGTTCCCGGGTCAGGAGCCGTACCCGGCGCTCGACCTCCGCCCGGGTGAGCTCGCCACCGGGATGCACGATGGCGACCTCGCCGGGACGGGCCTGGGCCCGCTGGGCGAGCAGCCCGTGCAGCGTCGCGGGCGGGCCGAGGTCGGTGGCGGTGTCGTTCCACCGCGCCCGTTCCGCCCGCTCCTCCCCGGTGAGCATCTCCAGCTCGCTGAGCCGCGCGCCGGGACGTGCCGCGATCGAGCCGAGCAGCGTCTCCAGGTGCCCGGCCATCCGCGCGATGGTGGCGGGGTCGAAGAGCTCGCGGTCGTAGACGAGCATGCCGCCCAGCCCGCCCGGGGACGGGGCGGCGATGTGCAGTTCCAGGTCGAAGCGGGTCGTGCGCTGCTCGACCGGGAACGGTTCGGCGGCCAGGCCGCCGGGCGGCCCGTCCACGGGCGCGTCCGGGTCGTGGAAGGTGAAGGTCACCTGGAACACCGGTGACCTGGCGGCGTCCCGTTCCGGCCGCAGGTCGCGCACCAGCCGCTCGAACGGCAGGCTCTGGTGGGCCAGGGCGTCCAGGGTGGTGTCCCGGGTGCGGGCGAGCAGTTCGGTGAACGGGGGGTCGCCGGTCAGGTCCGCCCGCAGCGTCACCATGTTCACGAACAGGCCGACCATGCCCTCCAGCTCCGGCCGCGGGCGGCCGCCCACCGGCGTGCCCACGGCGAGGTCGCGGCGGCCCGAGTACCGCCCCAGCACGACCTGGTAGGCGGCCAGCAGCGTCATGAACGGCGTCGCGCCGTGCGCCCGCCCGATCTCCTTGAGCCGCTCGGCCAGGTCGGGCGGCAGCCGGAACGGGTGCGAGCCTCCGGCGAAGGCCGGCTCGGCGCCGCGCGGCCGGTCTGTTTCGTTCTGGTGGGACGACCCCCCAGACCCCCCGGTAAGAGCCGGGCCGACCGCCCTCCGGGCACTCGGCCGGTCGGCCTGAAGTTCGATGGGCTCCAGCCCGTCCAGCCGTTCCCGCCAGTACTCCAGGTCACGGTCCAGCGTGCCGTCCGTCAGGTGATCCCGCTGCCAGGCCGCGTAGTCGCCGTACCGGACGGGCGGGTCGGCCGCCGGCGGCGCGTCCGGACCGGCCGCGTAGCGCTCCTGGATCTCCTGGGCCAGCAGGCCCGCCGAGATGCCGTCGATCACCAGGTGGTGCGCGGTGACCAGCAGGACGTGGTCGTCGCCGGCGATGCGCACCAGCAGCGCGCGCAGCAACGGTTCCCGGGCCACGTCGAACGGCCGTGCCGCCGCTCCGGCCACCAGTTCGTGCGCTTCCTCCACGCCACCTGAGACGAGCACGCGTTCCCATGCCACGGGGGAGGGGTCCGCGATGACGACCAGCGGTGAGCCGTCCGGGCCGACCGGGAACCGCATCCGCAGGCTCTCGTGCCGCGCCACCACGCTGTCGAGGGCGGCGCGCAGCGCGGCCTCGTCCAGGGCCCCGCGCAGGCGCAGTGCCATCGGGACGTTGTAGGCCCCGGTGCCCGGCGCGAACTGCTCCATGAACCACAGCCGCTCCTGCGCGAACGACAGGGGCGGTGCCGCACCCTCAGGCCGGCGCTCGATCACGGAGCGTGCCGCCGCGGGCGTCCGGCGTCGCAGGCGCTGCTCCAGCAGCGCCCGCTTCACCGGGCTCGGCCCCTGGGTCTCACTCACGAGCCGTGCCTCCCGGAGCGGCCTCCCGCGAGCCCGCGCATGGTCACGCCCTCGCGCCGGAGTCGGTGCTGCGGGGCAGGCGCGGGATGGTGGTGCCTCCGTCGCCGGACGCCTCCGCCTCCGGCGGGGACGCCTCGTCCGCGGAGATCAGCGCGGCGAACGCGGCGATCGTCGGCGCCTCGAACAGGGTGCGCATCGGCAGCCGGACGCCGGCCTGCTTGCGCAGCAGCGCCAGGAACTGCACGCCGATGAGCGAGTTGCCGCCCAGCTCGAAGAAGTCGTCCTCGACCCCGATCTCCTCACCGCCCAGCACCTCGCCCCACAGCCGGGCCAGGGCGGCCTCCATCTCGGTGCGCGGCGCGACGAAACCGTCGGACGCGCGGCGGGCGGGTGCGCTCGCGGCGCCCTCGCCCACCGCGGTCTCCACGGTCTCCTGGGTGACCGCGCGAGTCTCCTCCAGGATCGCGGCCAGGGGCGTCGCGGTGACCACCACCTGCGGGCCGAGCGGGGTGGCGAGCATCCGGGTGAACGCCTCGGCACCGTCCGACGGCCGGATGCCGGGCCCCTGGTCGTTGTCCTCCCGTCCCTCCCGCTCCTGCCGGGCGGGGTCCCTGCGGGTGACGACGCCCATGACCCGGTCGGGGTCGACGCGGCGCAGCACGTAGTCGGTGATGGCCACGATCTCCCGGCCGTCCTCGTCGTACAGCGTCACATCGGCGACGATCACCTCGTCCGTGCCGCTGTCGCGGAACACCAGGTGGCTCCACATCCTGGCGGGCATCGGGCCGCGCACCACCACGCGCCCGTAGCTGAGCGGCAGGTAGTGCCCCTCCACGCTGATGCGGGCGAAGGAGGTGGCCTCGTCCAGCATGCCGGGGTGCAGCACCCAGCGGTGCAGGTCGGCGGCCACGATGCCCTCGGCGTGCAGGAACGCCAGCGCCTCGCCGTCGCCCATGTACCAGCTGCGCAGGCTCCGCCAGTGCGGCCCGTAACTGAGCAGGCTGGACAGCGGGACGCCGCCGCGCCCGTCGGCCCGGTCGCAGCGGGCCTGGACGGCGGCGATGTCGACGACCGGCGCGGGACCGGGGTCGATCCGGCCCGCGCCGCCCCGGACGTGGTCGCGGACCTCGCCGCCGGCGCGGCTGGAGATCCGCATGTCGATGCCGTCGGGCTCGGGCGTGACGGTGACGCGGATCTGCGCCACCTCGCCGTCCGGTACCGGCATGGGCTCGGTGAACGTCAGGTCGCGCAGCTCGATGACGGTGCCGTCGCCGTCCGCCCCGGGCAGCGCCGTGACGGCGGTGCGGTGCGCGGTCTCGACGTACCCGGTCCCGGGCATGATCGGGACGGGGGTCATCCGGTGCTCGTCCAGCACCCAGTGGGTCTGGGCGGACACCTCACCGCCGGCCCACGCGGCGCCGGCCTCGCCGGACCGCATCTCGGTGATGATCGGGTGGTCGACGGGCGAGGACCGCATGCCGTGCTGCAGGGCGCGGAACGCGGCCGGGGCCTCCACCTCGGCGGCCATGCCGACCTCCAGCCACCCGCCCCAGTCCAGCGAGACCACCCGGCACGGCCAGCCGTGGTCGCCGGACGCGTGCGCGTCCATGAAGGCGTTCGCGGCGCAGTAGTCGACCTGGCCGAACCCGCCGGCGACGGCGGTGATGGACGAGCACAGCACCACCGCGCGCAGGTCCAGGTCGCCGAACGCGTCGCGGAGCGCGAGGGTGCCGCCGATCTTGGGCGCCAGCACCCGCTCGGCGTCGGCGCGTTCCCTGACCTCGGCCATGCCGCCGCCGGGCACGCCGGCCGCGTGCACGATCACGTCCAGCCGGCCGAAGCGGGCGACGATCTCCGCGCGGGCCCGGCGCAGCGCCGCCGCGTCGGTGACGTCGGCGGCGACCACCATCACCTCGGTGCCCGACTCCCGTATCCGGCGGACGGCGGCGATGGCCCTTCCGGCGCGCCCGCCGTCGGCCGTGCGGGCGTCCCACTCGTCTTCGGGCGGGAGGCCGGAGCGGGACGCCAGCACCAGCCGGGCCCCCGCGCGGCGGGCGAGGTCCTCGGCGAGGGTGACGCCGATGCCGCCGAGGCCGCCGGTGATGAGGACGACGTCGTCCGGGCCGATCGGCGGTGCCGCGCCGTCGGCCGCGCCGGGGACGGTCACCCGCTCCCATTCCTCGATCCAGCGGCGCCCCGCGCGCAGCGCGACATCGGCGTCCCCGCCCAGTTCGGCCAAGACGGCGGCGGGGTCGGCGAGCGGCTCGACGGGGTCGAGGTCCAGGTGCCGGACGGTCAGCCAGGCCGCCTCCAGCGGTACCACCCGGGCGATGCCGGCGACGGTGGCGTGCTCGGGCCTGGTCACGTCCCGTCCGGTGACGGCCCGCGTCCCGGCGGTGAGCACGTCCATCCGCGTCGCGGCGGGCGCCGCCGCGGTCAGCGCCTGGACGAGGGCGAGCAGGCTGAAGAAGCCCTGGTCCTGGGCCTGCCAGGCCGTCTCGGGTCCCGTCGCGGCCGCGCCGGACAGTGCCCAGGCGTGGACGATGCGGCCGGGGAGGTCCCCGAGGTCGGAGACGAGCGCCTCGTAGTCGGCGGGCTCGGCCGGGCGGACGGTGTAGGCGCCGTCATCGGCCTTGCCGTAGGCGGTGCCGGGACGGACCTCGATGACCTCGGTACCCGACTCGCGCAGCGCGGCGACGAGCTCGCCGGTGCCGCCGTCCACGAACGCCAGGCAGCGGCCGATCGGCTCGGGCGAGGCCGGTGCCCGCGGCGCCTGCCGCCAGGCGGGGACGGTGAACCAGTTCTCCAGTGGCAGGTTCGCCTCGTCGCCGATGTGCGGGACGACGGCCAGCGGCCCGGCGCCCTCCGTGGGCTCGATCCAGGCGCGCCTGCGCTCCCAGGGGTAACCGGGCAGCGAGACGCGGCGGCCTTCGGTGGCGAGGCCGTCCAGGGCGATGCCCCGCGTCCAGAGGGTCCCGGCGGCGGTGTGGAGAGTGTTCAGGTCGGAGCCCTTGTCGCGGGGGCCCGGCAGGCTCGGTGCCGGGCGGGTCGCGTCGCGGCCGAGCTGCATCCGGACCAGGCTCGACAGCTGGCGGCCTGGCCCGCACTCGACGAACAGCCACTCGCCCTCGTTCAGCAGCGTCTCCACGCCCGCGCCGAACCGGACGGCCTCGCGCAGGTGCCGGGCCCAGTAGGACGGGTCGGTCGCCTCCTCGGCGGTGATCCAGGTGCCCGAGACGTTGGAGACGAACGGCATCCGGGGCGCGGATCGGGACGTCTCCTCCACCAGCCGCCGGAACCGCCCCAGGATCGGTTCCATCATCGGTGAGTGGAACGCGTGGGAGGTGCGCAGCGGTGTCCCCGCGACGCCCTGGTCCGCCAGTTCGGAGGCGAACGCGTCGACGGCCTCGGCAGGCCCGGCGACGACGCAGGTGCCCGGCGCGTTGACGGTGGCGACGGCCAGGTCGGCGGGCAGCCGCGGGCGGATCTCCTCCTCGTCCATCGGCACCGCGAGCATCGCGCCCGGCGGCATCTCCTGCATCAGCGCCCCGCGGGCGGCCACCAGCTTCAGCGCGTCCGGCAGCTCGAACACCCCGGCGAGCGTCGCGGCGACGTACTCGCCGATGCTGTGCCCGATCATCGCGGCCGGTTCCAGGCCCCACGACAGCCACAGCCGCGCCAGCGCGTACTCGATCGTGAACAGGGCGGGCTGGGTCAGCCGGGTCTGCCGGAGCCGCTCGTCGCCCTCCTCGCCGCGGGTGAGGACGGGCTCGCGGATGTCCTCACCGAGCTCGCCGGCGAGGATCGCGGCGCACTCGTCGACGGCGTCACGGAAGACCTGCTCGGCCTCGTAGAGCCCCGCGCCCATGCCCGCGTACTGCGCGCCCTGCCCGGAGAACAGCAGCGCGACCTGCGGGGTGCGGCGGGGCACGGCGCCGGTGACGAGGCGTCGCGGGTCGCGGAGCGCGGCGACGGCCTCGTCGATGTCCGCGGCCACCACGGCCGCGCGGCGGCCCAGCCTGCGCCGTCCCTCCCGCAGCGTGAAGGCGACGTCGGCGAGGTCGAGGTCGCGGTGCCCGTCCAGGTGCGCGGCCAGCCGCTCGCACGACGCCTCCAGCGCGGTCTCGGTGCGGGCGGAGACGTGCAGCAGGTGCAGCGGGCGCGGCTCCCGTACGGGGCGCTCCAGGACCGGCGCCTCCTCCAGGAGGATGTGCGCGTTGGTCCCGCCGATGCCGAAGGAGCTGACGCCCGCCCGCCTCGGGGCCCCGTTCGTCTCCCACTTCGCCAACGAGGCGTTGACGTAGAACGGGTTCTCACCGAAGTCTATCTTGGGGTTGGGGGACTCGTAGTGCAGGCTCGGCGGGATCATCCCGTGCTCCAGCGCCAGCACCGTTTTGATCACCCCGGCGATCCCGGCGGACTGCCCCAGATGCCCGATGTTGGTCTTGACCGAGCCGATCGCGCACCAGCCGGTGTCCGGACCGGCCTGGCCGAACACGTTCGACAGGGCGCCGACCTCGATCGGGTCGCCCAGCGCCGTCCCGGTCCCGTGCGCCTCCACGTAGGACACGGTGCGCGCGTCCACCCCGGCCACGCCGAGCGCCTGCGCCACCACCGCGGACTGGCCCTCCACGCTGGGCGCGGAGAACCCCACCTTGTTGGCGCCGTCGTTGTTGATCGCGTTGCCGAGGATCACCGCGCGGACGTTGTCGCCGTCCTCCAGCGCGTCCGACAGCCGCTTCAGCACGACGATCCCGCCGCCGCTGCCCCAGATCGTGCCCTTGCCCCCGGCGTCGAAGGCGCGGCAGTGCCCGTCCGGTGAGGTGATGCCGTCGTCGTCGTAGACGTAGCCGTGGCCGGCGGGCACCTCGATGGTCGCGGCGCCGGTCAGCGCCATGTCGCACTCGCCGTTGCGCAGCGCCTCGCACGCGGTGTGCACGGCGACCAGCGAGGTGGAGCAGGCGGTGTGCAGCGTCACGCTGGGCCCGCGCAGGTCGAGCTTGTAGGACGCCAGCGTGGCGCAGTAGTCGGCGTGGTTGCTGACCATCACCGCGAGCCACCCCGCGTTGGCGTACGCCTTGGGATTGCTGCGGATGTTGATCCACTGGTAGACGTCCGGCCCCACCCCGCCGTACACGCCGATCTCGCCCGGGTAGCGGGCCGAGTCGTAACCGGCGTCCTCCAGGGCGGTGTGCGCCAGCTCCAGGAACAGCCGGTGCTGCGGGTCGCGGATCTCCGCCTCGCGGATCGACATGCCGAAGAACCCGGCGTCGATGGAGTCGTGGTCGTCCAGCACCATCGCGGCCGGCACGAAGTTCGGGTCGGTCAGGACGTGCTCGGGCACGCCCAGCTCGCGCTGCTCCTCCAGGGAGTAGTAGCGGATCGCCTCCACGCCGCCGGCGAGGTTGTCCCAGAACCGCCGGGCGTCGCCGGCGCCGGGGACCCGGCAGGCCAGCCCGATGATCGCGATCGGCTCCACGGCCTGCTCGCCGTACTCGTCCTGCTCGTCGGGCTGGTCAACGGGGGAGGCCGGATGGGGGGTCGTCATGGTCCGCGTCCTTCTGGTCGCCGTGCGCCGGTCGCGTGCGTGAAGAGGGGCGGTCGTGCCGCCGGGAGCGGGAGCGGCGAGCGGCGGCCCGCCGGGCCGCCCGGTCGAGTCCGGGGCTGTGGCGGGCGCCGCCTTCGAGGAAGGCGGCCAGTTCCCGGACGGTGGGATGGCGGAAGAGCTCGACCACCGGGATCCGGCGGCCGAGGGCCCGGTTCAGGCGGGCCTGCACGGCGATGATCGCCAGCGAGTGGCCGCCGATGTCGAAGAAGCCCTCGCTCGGGCCGACCCGCGGCAGCCCCAGCACCGCGCCCCAGGCCTCGGCCACCACCCGTTCGGTGGGTGTCAGCGGCTCGCCGGGCGGGGGCGGACGCCGCCGCTGCCGCTGCCGGGGCAGTGCGGAACGGTCCACCTTGCCGGCGCGGGTCAGCGGGATGGCCGGGACCAGGCTCACGTCCGCCGGGACGGCGGCGTCCGGGAGCTTCGCGCGCAGATGGGCCAGCAGGTCGGCCGGGGTGATGCCGGGATGCTCGGGCACCGCGTAGGCGTGCACGACGCGCGTGCCGCCGGCGCCCGTCGCCGTGGTGGCGGCGGCCGCCCGGACGCCGGGATGGTCCAGCATCGCCGCCTCGACGGCGCCGAGCTCCACCCGGTACCCGCGGATCTTCACCTGGTCGTCGGCGCGTCCCGCCAGTTCGACCGTGCCGTCGGGTGCGTACCGCCCGAGGTCGCCGGTGCGGAAGGTCCGGTCGCCGGGGCCGGTGGCGCCCGGCGTGGCGCCGAAACGGCGCTCGGTCAGGGAGGCGTCGAGGTAGCCGTCGGCGAGATGGCGGCTGCGGACCACCACCTCGCCCAGCTCGCCGGTCCCGCAGACCCGTCCCGCGGGGTCGACGACCAGCAGGGCGCTGCCGGGAATGCCGCGCCCGATGGGGACGGGACGCGCCGTCGCGGTCAGCCGGGCCGGATCGATCTCGTGGCAGGAATGGCCCTGCGGGGTCTCGGTGGTGCCGTACAGGTTCAGCAGCCGGGCGTTCGGGGCGAGGGCGGCCAGGCGGAGCGCATCGTCCTCGGTGAGGCGGTCGCCCGCGAGCGCGATCAGCCGCAGGCCGGTGATCGGCTCGGCGGCCGCCGCGCAGAGCAGCCGGGCCGACGGCGGGGTGAGGTGCGCGACCGTGACGTGCTGGGCGCGCAACCATCCGGCCAGGCGTTCCGGGTCGCGCACCATAGGCTGTTCGGGCACGCACAACCGGGCCCCGGCGGCGAGCGGGACGAACATGTCGCGCAGCGCGGGGTCGTGGGACAGGCCGGACAGCAGCGCGACGCGGTCGCCGGCGCCGATGCCGTAGGTGGTCGTGTACCAGTCGACGAAGCGGGCCAGGGGGCGGTCCGTCGTGACGACGGGCCTGGGGGCGGACGTGGTGCCCGAGGTGAGGGAGACGTAGCCGCGCGGCGCTTCGGTCCCGTCCGCGGGGTCGCCGTCCTGGACGGAGACGGCCGGGACGTCGTGGAGGGCGCCGTCGTCCTCGGCGGTGCCGGGTCCGCGCAGCCGGGCGCGGGCGCCGACCGCGCGGGACTGCGCCCGCCGTACGGCCGGTGGATCGGACGGGTCGAGGATCGCCCAGCGGGCCCCGGAGGCGAGGACTCCCAGCAGCAGGCCGGGCAGGGCCACGTGCCTGGCCGCCGGGACCACGACCGTCTCGCCGGGGCGGACGCCGGCCGCGCGCACGGCGGCGGCCGTGCGGCGGCTGAGGAGGACGAGTTCGCGGTAGGTCAGCTCGCCCCCGGCCCCGGATGCCGCGACGGCGTCCGGGGCGGCCCGGCGTACCCGTTCCAGGACGCCCGGCCCCGTCCATTCCGGGAGCGGCTCGTCCCAGCCTGGCGCGGCGTCGCCGCGCAGCGACGCCTCGCGCACCGGCGCGTGCGGACGGGCGACGAGGTCTTCGAGGAGCCGCAGGTAGCCCGAGAGCAGCGCCTCGATGCGGTCGGCGGCGAACAGGTCGGGGTTGTGGACGACCTGGAACGCCAGCCCGCCGGGCGTCCGGTCGGCGTACATGGTCAGGTCGAACAGCGACCCGGGCAGCCCGGTCTCGACCGGTTCGGTGGTGCAGCCGGGAAGGCGGAGCCGGGGCTCGGTGAACCCGTACATGTTGAAGGCGACCTGGGCGAGCGGCCCCCGGCCCAGGTCGCGCGGGACGCCCAGGGCCTCGACGATCCGCTCGAACGGCAGGTCGCCGTGGGCGCGGGCCTGCGCGATCTCGTGCCGGCAGCTCCGCACGTGGTGGCCGAAGTCCGCGCCGCCGTCCGGCCGCAGCCGCAGCGGCAGGATCTGCAGGCAGCAGCCGACCAGGTTCTCGAACGCGGCGTCCCGGCGGTCGGCGACCGGGGCCGCGACGACCAGGTCGTCCTGGCCGGTGAGGCGGTGCAGCAGCACCCCGAAGGCCGCCAGCAGGACGGCGTACGCGGTGGTGCCGAGGGAGAGGGCGAGGGCGTCGACGGCGGCGGCGAGCTCCGGGCCGGTCCGGGCGGTGGCGCGTTCGCCGCCGAAGGTCTGCACGGGCGGGCGGGGGTGGTCGCGCGGAAGGTCGAGCACCGCCGGCGCCCCGGCCAGATGGTCCTTCCACCACGCCGCCTGGTCCGTTCCGTGGCGCTCGGTCCGCTCCCGCGACCAGGCGACGTAGTCCGCGAAGCCCGCCCGCGGCGGCGCGCCGAGCGCGCCGAGCGTTCCGCTGTACGCGGCGGCCAGATCGTCGGCGAGCACGCCCTGGGACCAGCCGTCGAACACGAGGTGGTGGACGGTCAGCGCCAGCACGTGGTCGTCGTCACCGAGCCGGAACAGCCGGGCGCGCAGCAGCGGCCCGGCGGCCAGGTCGAACGGCGTGGACGCCTCGTCCGCGAGCGCCTCGCTCAGCCGGGACGCGCCGAGATCGTCGACGGGCAGCGGCACCTCGCCGGGCGGTTCCACGACCACGTAGGGGATGCCGGACCGCTGCCGGACGCGCCAGCGCAGCACGTCGTGCCGGGCGACCACGGCGGTCAGCGCCGCGCGCAGCGCGTCCGCCGAGAGCGGGCCGCGCAGCCGCTCCGCGATCGCCACGTTGTGCACGGGCGTGCCCGGTGCGAGCTGCTCGACGAACCAGAGCCTGCGCTGCATCGGCGACAGCACCGGTCCGCCCGGCCCGGCGCGTACCGGGCCGTCGGTGAGCGGGGGAGCCGCGGCCACCCGGGTCTGCAGGCCGGCCAGCGTCCGCCCGGCGAAGACGTCCTCGACGGTGACATCGCGGGCCAGCTCGGCGCGCAGCGCGGCGACGATCCGCATGGCGCGCAGCGAGTGGCCGCCGGACTCCAGGAACCCGTCACCGGGCGCGGGAGCCGGAACCCGCAGGACGCGTGCCCAGATCCCGGCGACCGTCCCGTTCCCGCCCGGGGACGGCGTCCGTTCCGGGACCGCGCGGGCGCGCAGCGCGTCCAGGTCGACCTTGCCCGCGGTGTTGAGCGGCAGCGCGTCGAGCCGCACGAGCCGGGTCGGCAGCATGAAGGCGGGCAGCCGGCCGGCGCAGTGGCCGCGCAGCCGCTCCAGGTCCGGCGCCTCGCGGGGGGCGACGTAGGCGACCAGCTCGCCCGCCTCGACGTCGGCGACCGCCTGGAGCACGCCGGGGTGACCGCGCAGGACGGTCTCGACCTCGCCGATCTCGACCCGCTGGCCCCGGATCTTCACCTGCCGGTCCAGCCGTCCGAGGAAGGCGATCCGACCGTCCCCGTCCAGTACCACCCGGTCGCCCGTGCGGTACAGCCGCGCGCCCGGTTCCCCTCCGAAGGGGTCGGGGACGAAGCGTTCGGCGGTGAGGCCGGGGCGTCCGAGGTAGCCCCGGGACACCTGCGTGCCCCCGACGCACAGTTCGCCCGGGACGCCCGCCGGGCACGGGTCGCCCAGCTCGTCCAGGATGTGGACGCGGCAGCCGGGCAGGGCGCGGCCGATCGGGAGCGGGCGGTCCCAGCTGCCGGTCAGCTCCGTGCCGACCACGCACACGGTCGTCTCGGTCGGGCCGTACCAGTTGTGGAACCTGCGCCCGGGCGGCTTCGACCAGCGCTCCACCTGTTCCGGGCCGGGCGGCTCGCCCGCGGTGATCAGGTCGCGCAGGTGCGGCATCCCCGCGGGATCGAGCAGCGGCAGGAGAGCCGGCGGCAGGAAGCCCCACGTCACCTCGTGCTCGCACAGGAAACGCTGGAGCCGGCCGGGGTCCTCGCGGTCGCCGTCGCCGACGAGCTGCACGCCGCCGCCCCTGGTCAGCGGCGCCAGCATGTCCAGGACGGACACGTCGAAGCCGAGCGCGGAGAAGGCGATCGAGCGGCACCCCGCGTCCAGCCCGAACCAGTCGGCCGCCATGGTCACGAACGCCACGGCGCTGCGGTGGGCGACCGTCACGCCCTTGGGCTCGCCGGTCGACCCGGACGTGTAGAGGACGTAGGCGGCGTTCTCGGGTCTGGCGGGGGTCGGCGGCGGGTCGTCCAGTTCGTCCAGGGAGGGCACGAGGATGCGCGGGCCCAGGCCGTCCAGGAGGTCACGGCCGGTCTCGTCGGCCACGACCACGTCGATGGCGGCGTCCGCGATGAGGCCGGCCAGCCGTCCCCGCGGATGGGACGGGTCGAGCGGCACGTAGGCGCCGCCCGAGAGCAGCACGCCGAGGACGGCGACGGGCATCAGCGGCGTCCGCCGCAGGCAGACCCCGACCCGCCGCTCCGGGCCGATGCCGAGCCGCCGGAGGTCCCGGGCCAGCGCCGCGGCGGCTCCGGCCAGGACTCGGTAGGTGAGGGTGTCGTTCCATTGCCTGACGGCGATGGCGTCGGGGGTCCGCGCGGCCTGGGCCGTGATCAGGTCTCCCAGAAGCGGGGGCGGAGGCGGGGCGGCCGGCGCCTCGGTCACCGCGGCCCCCCGGGGGTCTCGAAGCGGAGCCGCCATTTGTCACGTGCCACCGCCACGGCCGCGAGCCCGCCCGGTACGGGGAGATGAGTGACCTGCCATGCCTCCAGCCGTTCCATCCCCGGGCCCGCCCTGGGACGCCACGGTTCGGCCGCGTCGCGCTGGGCGAACCCGAAAACCGCAGGGTCGCAGGCCGGGCCGTTCCCAGCGGCCTGCAGGACTGCCTTCTTCGCGACCTGGATGCTCACCGCGGACATCAGCCTCGTCTCGGCGGGCTCGGCTTCGAGGTCGGCCCGCTCCGCCGGGTCAAAGAGGCTCTCGTCCACGCCCGCCGGGGGCGGTACGCGTTCCACGGCGATGCCCGCGCGCCGGCCCCGCGTGACAGCGGTGATGGCGAGACCGGCCGATTCGGCGGTGCCGATGTGGAGATCGGGTAGCGCGCCGTCGTACCGCCGCAGAGCCTCCGGCTCCGTCGAGAGCCAGACGTGCACCTCGTCGTCCTCCGGCGGTCCGGGAGCTTGGCCGCTCGCGCCGGTCAGGTCCGCCGCGATGATCGCGGCCATCCGCTCGGCCTGATCGTGCAGGAACATGTGCCCGCCCGGCAGGGTGTGCAGGCGCAATCCCGACGTGGTGTGCCTGGCCCAGCCCGCCATCTTCGCCGCGGGGAACTCCCGGTCCTCCAGTCCCGCGAACGCCGTGATCGGGACGTCCAGAGGCGGCTCCGGCCGGTACCGGTACGCCCTGATCCAGGCGAAGTCCGCGCGCAGCACGGGCAGCGCCAGGGCGCGCAGTTCGGGCTCGTGCCGCAGGTCCGGCGGTGCTCCCGCGCGGTCGATCAGCTGCTCGATGAACTCGGCCTCGGGCAGGTTCGCCAGCCGGGCCAGCGGCTCGGGAAGGTGGGGCGGGAGGGCGGCGCCGACGAACAGCCGGATCGGCATCGGCGCGCCCGTCCGCCGCAGCTCGCGCAGCACCTCGAAGGCGGAACGGGCGCCCATGCTGTGCCCGTACAGCGCGTAGGGGGCCCGCGCCCGGCGTGCCACCGCCTCGGCGATCTCGGGGACGGACAGCGCCTCCGCCGGCTCCCCGGCCTGCCCGTCCCGGCCGGGGAGGCTGAGCGGCTGCAGGTCGATGGCGGCCGGGAACTCGCGCCGCCACGACCAGTACGCGGTCCGGCCGCCACCGGCGTAGGGCAGGCACAGCAGCGCGCACTCGGCGTCGTCTCGGGGTGGGGCGAACCAGCGTGCTTCCGCTACCGGACGAGCGATGCCTGCTCACCCCATTCCACCCGGACGACGGCGCGGCACCCCGGACCGCGCGAGGGTGTCACAACCTCGAATGGATGAATTTTGTCGACTTCGCCGTCATATGTCGAGACCTGAATCGATCGAGATGGGAGCCCGGACCCATCGATGACGCCGGCTTCGGCGGTCAGCCGGTCCGGGCGAGTCCGTCGATCGCCGCGACGTCTTCGGTGGTGAGGTCGAGGCCTTCCAGGTCGAAGTTGGCGGCGATGCGCTCCCGGCGCGAGGACCGGGGGAGGATCACGATGCCGTGCTCCAGGTGCCAGCGCAGGACGACCTGTGCCGGAGTGGCGTCATGCCGCCCGGCGATCCCGGTGAGGACGGGATCGTTCAGGTCGGTGTTCTTCAGGCCGCTGTAGCCCTCGACGACCACGCCGCGGCGGCGGTGCTCGTCCAGCAGGGCCGGATCGTGCTGCGCCGGGCTCCACGGGATCTGGTTGACCGCCGGTTGCCGTCCGGTGGCCTCGGTCAGCAGGTCGATCTGGGCAGGGCTGTAGTTGCTGACGCCGACGTTGCGGGCCAGTCCGGCGTCCTGGGCCGACAGCAGCTCCTGCCATGTCGGGACGAGCGCGTCCTGGCCGGTCGGCCAGTGGATCAGCCACAGGTCCACGTAGCCGGTGCCGAGCAGCCGGAGACTCTCCTCCAGGGTGCGGCGGGCATGCCGCGCGTCCTGCGGGCGCAGCTTGGTGGTGATGAACACCTGCTCCCGGTCCACGCCGCTGTCGTCGACGGCTCTGCCGACGTCCGCCTCGTTCTTGTACAGCGTCGCGGTGTCGACATGCCGGTAACCGATCTCAAGCGCCGCACGCACCGACTCGTACGCCGTCTTGGGCTCCAGCTGCCAGGTCCCGAAACCGATCGACGGCAGCGCGGTGCCGCCGGGAAGGTTCTGTGTGCCAGTCATGCAGGGCATTCTGCCCCTGATCGTTCGTCCTCACTCGGGGGCGCCGAGCCAGGTCATGGCCGCGATGGTGAGCGCCTCCACGCCGGTGCTCAGGGTCGGCTCGATCACCGGGGCGAAGGACGGGGAGTGGTTGCTGGGAAGATCGTCCATGCGGCCCTCCAGGAAGGCGGTGACGGTGCTCTCCGCCTCGAGCCCGCCCCAGAACCAGAAGACGGTGGGCACTTGCAGTTCCTCGCCGAACACGCCGACGTCCTCGCTGGCGTTGACCTGGGGCATCGTCATGACCTGCTGCTGCCCGAAGTGCTCGGCGAAGGCGGCCACCGTCGCCTGGGTGGCGTCCGGTTCGCTCACCAGCGGTGGCGTGCTGCCGAACCAGTCGAGATCGGGGGGACTCGTCGCGCCGCTCGCCGCGGACTCGGCCCGGACGATGCGCTCGATGGCCGCGCGGACCAGGTCGCGGACCTGCGGTGTGTAGGAACGGATGTTGATGCTGAGTTCGGCCTTGTCCGGGATGATGTTGTCCTTCGTGCCCGCGTGCAGCCGGCCCACGGTCACCACCGCGGACTCGCTCGGCGGCACCTCGCGGGCGACGATCCCCTGCAGCCTGGTGACGACGTTCGCCGCCATGAGGACCGGGTCGATGGACGCCTCCGGCCGCGATCCGTGCGCGCCGCGGCCGTGGAGGGTGACCGCGAGGGAGTCCGAGGCCGCCATCACCGGTCCGGTGCCGTAGCCGATGAACCCGGCCGGCAGCGGCCCCACGTGCTGGCCCAGGACGATCTCCGGCTGGGGAAAGCGTTCGAACAGGCCGTCGTCGATCATGCCGCGCGCACCGACCGCGAGTTCCTCGGCGGGCTGGAACACCACCAGCAGCGTTCCGCTCCACCGCTCGCGCGCTCCGGCCAGCAGGGTGGCCGCTCCGATCAGGCAGGCGGCGTGCATGTCGTGCCCGCAGGCGTGCATCACCGGAACCTCCACCCCCTCACGGTCGACGGCCCGCGCCCGGCTGGCGTAGGGCAGGCCGGTGTCCTCCTCGACCGGAAGCGCGTCGAAGTCCGCGCGCAGCATCACCACCGGGCCCGCGCCGTTGCGCAGCACTCCGACCACGCCGGTCATCCCGACCTTCTCGGTGACCTCGTCGAAGCCGCCGTCCCGCAGGCGCTGCGCGAGCAGGGCGGCGGTACGGGTCTCCTGGAGGGAGAGCTCCGGATGCTGGTGCAGGTCCTTGTAGAGCTCGATCAGTTCCGCTCGGACATCGGCCAAACCCGCGATCACTGCGTGAGTCATTGCCTACCCTTTGTGTGCTCGGTGACCGTCAGATCGGTGCCCTGCTCCGATGAGCCTGCGTGCCCCGACACTCTACGGTCCGCACCCCGTCCGGCCAGGCCACGGACCAGGCCGATCGGGGTACGGGCCAGGCCGGTCGGCCGCTTTGCGGGGTCAGCCACGGTGCGGAGTGACGAGGCCGGATTCGTAGGCGAACACGACGAGCTGGGCGCGGTCCCGGGCGCGCAGCTTGGTCATCGCCCTGCTGACGTGCGTCTTCGCGGTGGTCGGGCTGATCACCATGCGGTCGGCGATCTCGGCGTTGGACAGGCCCCGGGCCACCAGCGCGGTGACCTCGCGCTCGCGGTTGGTCAGCGCCTCGAGCCCCTCGGGCGCGGGCTCGGCGCGGCGGCGGGTGACGTACTCGCCGATCAGCCGGCGGGTGATCGCGGGGGACAGCAGCGCGTCGCCGCGGGCCGCGACCCGGACACCCTGCAGCAGGTCGGCGGGCTCGGTGTCCTTGACCATGAAGCCGCAGGCGCCGGCGCGCAGCGCGTTGAAGACGTACTCGTCGAGGCCGTAGTTGGTGAGGATCACCACGTGCACGCCGCTCAGCCGCTCGTCGCCGGCGATCAGCCGGGTCGCCTCGATGCCGTCCATCACCGGCATCTGGATGTCGATGAGGGCGACGTCGGGCCGGTGCTCGATCGCGAGCGCGACGCCCCGCTCGCCGTTCGCGGCGTCGGCGACCACCTCGATGTCCGCCTCGTTCTCCAGCAGCGCCCGGAAGCCGCCGCGGATGAGCGCCTGGTCGTCCACCAGCAGCACGCGGATCACGCCGGCTCTCCCAGGGGAAGCTCGGCCCGTACGGTGAAGCCGCCCTCGGGGCGGGGCTCGGCCCGCAGCCGGCCGCCGAGCACCGCCACGCGCTCGCGCATGCCGAGCAGGCCCGTGCCGGGTATGGGCGGCGCGTCCGGGTCGGCCTCGCCGTCGTCGTCGACCTGCACGGCCAGCGTCCCGTCCGCGTAGTCGATGCGCACCACCGCGGCCGCGCCCCCGGCGTGCCTGGAGACGTTGGTGAGCGCTTCCTGGACGATGCGGTACGCGGCCCGGTCCACCTCGGGGGGCAGTTCCCGCGACGTTCCGGAGACCGTCACCGTGGCCGGAAGCCCGGCCGAACGGGCCCGCTCCACCAGGTCGTCCAGCCGGTCCAGGCCGCTGCCCGGGGCATCGCGGTCGGAGGGGTCGGTGTCGCGCAGGATCTCCAGGGTGGCGCGCAGCTCGCGCATGGCGTCGCCGCCGGCCTCCTGGATGGCCAGCAGCGCGGGGGGCACGTCCTCGCCGCGCCCGCGCGCCAGGTGGACGGCCACCCCGGCCTGGACCTTGATGATCGAGATGCTGTGCGTGAGTGAGTCGTGCAGTTCCCTGGCGATGCGCAGCCGCTCCTCGCTCGCGCGGCGCAGCGCGGCCTCCTCGCGGGTGTGCTCGGCCTCGGCGGCCCGCCGCTCGGCCTCCTCCAGGTACGCCTGCCGGTGCCGGGTCACCGTCGCCGCCACGCCGGCCGCGACGAACCAGCCGATCAGGAGCGTGCTGCCCTGCAGCCCTTCAACGGACTCGGTGATCTCGGGCAGGTTCACCGCCAGGTCGGTGCCCAGGAAGACCACGCTCGCCAGCGCCGCGGCGGGTAGCCGGCCGGCCCAGGTCGCGGCGAACACCGCGACCATCACGGGATAGGCGGCCACCGGGCCCGGCTGGCCGTGCACCGTGAGCACCAGCATGAAGACCGTACTGACCAGAAGCGTCACCAGGGGTGCTCGCCGCCAGGCGACGAGCGCGAGCGAACCGGCGAGGGCGGCCGCGATGTCCAGCGCGCCGGTGCGCGGCGTGAGGACCACGATGGCCGTCACCAGGACGGCCATTCCCATGGCCAGCAGGCCGTCCTCGGCGAGTGGCCGCCACCGGCCCATGTGCTTCATCTGCGTGACATTACGGTCTTTCCGGCCGGAGGGCCTCCGCCGCGCGTCGTAATCGCCCACTACTCCCCGGGAAGTAGTCGGCCCGTCTCTACTTCCCGGGCCTCAGGAAAAGGAGACTCCCCCCGCAGGACGACCGCTGGCCGGTCCGAAGACCACGATGTCCGGCATGACCGTTACTCCGATCGATCTCTTCGCGTCCGCGGTCCACCTTCGCCAGGGCGGCGAGGTCCAGGCCGGAAAACGAACGGCGGACTCCGGCCAGGACGGCTGGCGGCTGACGGCCTTCCACGCCAAGACCGGCGCCGACGTCCACGCCGACCACTGGGAGGTCCACCCCGAGGCCGAGGAGGTCGTGTCCTGCCTCATCGGGAAGATCCGCCTCTACCTCCGCCCGGAGCGGCCGGGAGGGGAAGAGGAGGAGATCAGGCTGGTGGCCGGTGCGGCGGCGATCGTCCCGCGCGGGCGATGGCACCGCATCGAGCTGGACGTCCCCAGCAACATCATGGCCGTCACCCTGCCGCGCGGCAGCCGGCTGGAGAAGCGATGACCGCCACCGAGGCCGTCCAGGCGAAGGAGCGGTCCACGCCGCCACCGGCGGCCGAGTCCTCAGCGGGAGAGAGCCTGGCAGGGCTCCTGCGCCCCCATGCGGGGACCTTCGCCGCCGTCGTGATCCTGCAGGTCATCGGCGCCATCGCGGGGCTGGCGCCGCTGCTGGCGGTCGTCGAACTGGGGCGCACGCTGCTGGCGCCGGGCCCGCTCGATCACGATCATGTCCGGCTCATCGTGATCGCGGGTGCGGGCGGCCTGCTCGTCCGGCTGCTGTTCACGGCCGCGTCGTCGGGAATCGGGCACCTTCTCGACGTCCAGGTGCAGCTGTCGTTCCGCCGCCGGCTGGCCGCGGGGCTGGGCCGCGTCCCGATCGGGTGGTTCTCCCGGCGCCGGACCGGCGAGCTGGCGAAGGTCGTGGGGGAGGACGTGAGCGCCGTGCACCCGTTCATCGCCCACACCCCGGGCGAAGTCGTCTCCGCCTTCGTGGTGCCGGTGGTGTCGCTGATCTACCTGTTCACCATCGACTGGCGGCTCACGCTGATCACGCTGATTCCGGTGGTCCTGGCGGTGGCGCTGGTCCCGCTGATGATGACCCCGGCCCGGCTGCGCGAGCAGAAGGAGTTCGACGCGGGCATGGGCCGGATCGCGAGCTCGGTCGTGGAGTTTGTCGAAGGCATCGCGGTGGTCAAGGCGTTCGGCGGAGCCGAGCGCGCCCACCTGAGGTTCCGTACGGCCGTGGACGATTTCGTGAGCAGCTTCTACCGGATGGTGCGCGGTCTCGCCGGGATCGCCGCGGGGATGCAGATGGTGCTGTCGCCGCCGTTCGTGCTGCTGGTCGTGCTGATCGGCGGTGCGGCCCTGATCACGACCGGTGGCATGGCCCCGGCCGACCTGCTGCCGTTCCTGCTGCTCGGGCTGGGCCTGACCGCTCCGGTCGCGGCCCTCGGCCACGGCTTCGACGACATGCAGGCCGCCCGGCGCGCGGTCGGCCGGATCCGGGACGTGCTCGCGGTGCCGCCGCTGCCGGAGCCCGCGCACCCGGTCGCACCGCACGGGCACCGGGTGGAACTGCGCGACGTCCGGTTCGGCTACCAGGCCGATCACGAGGTACTGCGCGGGATCGACCTGGTGCTCGAGCCGGGGACGGTCACCGCGATCGTCGGGCCGTCGGGCAGCGGGAAGTCCACGCTGGTCCAGCTGCTGCCCCGGTTCTTCGACCCGACCCACGGCTCGATCACCCTCGGCGGTGCCGACCTGCGCGAGCTCGGCGGCCGGGAGCTGTACCGGACGGTCTCCTTCGTCTTCCAGGACGTCCGCCTGCTGCGCGCGTCGGTCGCCGACAACATCGCGCTGGCGGTCCCGCACGCCGACCGCGAGGAGGTGGAGCGCGCCGCCCGGCTGGCGAACGTCCACGACCGGATCCTGGAACTGCCGCGCGGCTACGACACGGTGATCGGTGACGGCACCGGCCTGTCGGGCGGCGAGGCCCAGCGGATCGCGATCGCCCGCGCGCTGCTCGCCGACACGCCCGTTCTGGTGCTCGACGAGGCGACCGCCTTCGCCGACCCGCGGACCGAGCAGGCGGTGCGCCGCGCGCTGGCGACGCTGGGCGGCGACCGGACGATCCTGGTCATCGCCCATCGCCTGGAGACGGTCGCCGACGCCGACACCGTCGTGGTGCTGGAGAACGGGTCGATTGTCGAGCAGGGCAGGCCCGCCGACCTGCTGGCACGGAACGGAAGGTTCGCCGCGTTCTGGCGATCCCACCGATCGGCGATCGCCGAAACCCATGGCGCCGTACCGCAAGGAGATGAGACCCGATGATCCGAATGCTGCTGCGCGTGCTCGGAGACGAGTACGCCGCGCCGGTGCGTCGCACCGTGGCGCTGATGACGGTGACCGCGGTGGTCGAGGGCCTGTCCTACGCGCTGCTGGTTCCCGTGCTGCGGGCGCTGTTCGGGAGCACTCCCGAAGACGCCCTCCCCTGGCTGATCGCGTTCGGGGGAGCGGTCGCGGTCTACGCGGTGCTGCGCTACATCAGCGACCTGTCCGGTTTCCGCGTCGGGACCACGCTGCTTCGCGGCATGTACCACCGGCTCGGCGACCATCTGGGCCGGCTGCCCATCGGCTGGTACGGCGCGGGCCGTGTCGGGGAGGTGTCCGTCTTGGCCGGACGCGGGGTCCTGGAGGCGATGAGCGTGATCGCGCATCTGCTGGCACCGTACATCTCCGCCTGCGTGACGCCGCTGACGATCATCGTCGTGATGCTCGCCTTCAACTGGCAGCTGGGGCTGGCCGCGCTGGTCGCCGTACCGGTCGTGGCGGCGATCCAGGCCTGGGCGGGACGTTCGATGGCCGCCGCCGACGCCGAGCGCGCCGCGCGCGACCACGAGGCCACCGGACGGGTCATCGAATACCTGCAGGCCCAGCCGGTGCTGCGGGCCGGCGGCCGGGCCACCGAACGCTTCCGGCTGCTCGACGACTCGCTGCGTGAACTCCAGCGGGCGTCCCGCCGGTCCACGCTGTCGGCGCTGCCCGGCGTGGTGGGCCTGACGCTCACGGTGCAGGCGGTGTTCACCGTGACGCTGGCCCTGGGCGCCTACCTCGCGCTGGGCGGGAGCATCGGTGCGGCGGAGGTCCTGACGATCCTGGTGCTCGCCGCCCGCTGCGCGGACCCGCTGCTGTCGCTGGCGGAACTCGGCGGCGGCATGCGCGTCGCACGAGCCGAGCTGGCGAGGCTCGACGCGGTACTGCGCACCGAGCCGCTGCCGGAGCCTCGCGAGCCGATCCGGCCGGAACGCCATGACCTGGAGTTCGACTCCGTCGTCTTCCGGCACGGCGACCGTACGGTCCTCGACGAGGTGTCGCTGTCCGTGCCGCAGGGCCGGCGGCTTGCCGTCGTCGGGCCGTCGGGTGCAGGCAAGAGCACTCTGCTGCAGTTGCTCGCGCGTTTCTACGACGTGGACGCGGGCTCGGTACGCGTCGGTGGCGTGGACGTGCGCGCGATCGACACCGAGGTCCTGATGGCGCAGATCGCGATCGTCTTCCAGGACGTCTACCTCTTCGACGGCACGATCGAGGACAACGTCCGCCTGGGCCGTCCCGGCGCCGCCGAGGCCGAGGTGCGGGCGGCGGCGACCGCGGCCCGGCTGGACGAGGTCATCGAACGCCTGCCGGGCGGATGGGCGGCGAACGTCGGCGAGGGCGGCGCCCTGCTGTCCGGCGGTGAGCGCCAGCGCGTCTCGATCGCGCGAGCGCTCCTGAAGGACGCGCCCGTCGTGCTGCTGGACGAGGTCACCTCCGCCCTGGACCCGGTGAACGAGGCCGCCGTGCACGAGGGCATCGAACGCCTGATGGCCGGCCGGACGGTCGTGATGGTCGCGCACCGGATGCGGAGCGTCCGGCGCGCCGATCGCGTCGTCTTCCTGGACGGCGGCGGGATCGCGGAGGAGGGCACCCACGACGAACTGCTGCGCCGCGGTGGCCGCTACGCCGACTTCTGGGAACTCTCCATGGCCCCGGCGGCCGCCGGGGCCGAGATCACGGCTTGCTAGGGTCTGCGTGGCATGATCTGACGCAGCGGGAGCCCGCCCATGAGCACCGACCTCTACGAGGTCATCAGCCGCCGCCGTGACGTGCGCGCCGAGTTCACCGGCGATCCGGTGCCGGACGATGTCCTGCACCGGATCCTGGCGGCCGCGCACGCCGCGCCCAGCGTCGGCCTGTCCCAGCCGTGGGACTTCGTCATCGTCCGCGACCAGGCCGTTCGCCGGGACTTTCATGCGCACGTCCGGCACGAGAGCACCGTCTTCGCGGCGACCCTCGACCCGGCCGCCGCGAGATCGTTCGAGCGCATCAAGATCGACGGAGTGCTGGAGTCCACGCTGTCGATCGTGGTGACCTACGACCCCGAGCGCGGCGGCCCGGCCGTCCTCGGCCGGCATGCCATCGCCGACGCGGGCCTCTACTCGGTGTGCCTGGCCGTCCAGAACCTCTGGCTGGCCGCCACCGCCGAGAACCTGGGGGTCGGCTGGGTGTCGTTCTATCGCGAGCCGTTCCTGCGCCGCCTGCTCGGCATCCCCGAAGGCATCCGCCCGGTCGCGTGGCTGTGCCTGGGACCCGTCGCCCGCCTTCAGGCGACGCCGGACCTGGAACGGCACGGCTGGCGACGCCGCCGCCCCCTGCACACCGCCGTCCACCACGACCGTTGGTGAAGTCCGCGCGACACCGGTTAAAGTCCGGCGGGTGGGCGTCTACATCAGCGAGGTGACGTTCCAGGACTGGAGCGGCCCTCTTCTGAAACTCGGCTCGGCGTTGGATCTCGCACTCGCCGAGCGGAACCTGCCGCTGTTCATGCCCGAACCGCGCGCCCCTGATCGGGTGTTCGAAGAGAAGCTGATCCCGTCCATGGAGGGCTTCGCCGATCTGTTCGGCCCAGCGCAGGAGGAGTCGCTGGACTGGGACATGGTCATCCCGATCGATTTCGCCGGCTCGATCGTCCTGCCGGTGCCGTCGAGTCACTCCGGCATCACCACGATCCGGAGCGCGCATCGGCTCCTGGAGGCCACTCGGTCCCTGGCCGACCGGATCGGCTTGCCGGCCGAGGTTCCGATCGAGCCGACGAACCTGGCACTCACCTCCTGGTCGCTGCACGCGGAGCGACCGGACGGGCCTGCAGGCCTCGGCCGGGACCGCCTTGACGCCGTCTTCTACATCGCGGTGTTCCTGCGCGCTGCCGAACGATCCATCCAGCACGACTGCGCCATCCAGGTGACCTGATCAGCTGCCGCTCCGGCCGGAGACCGTCACTTCGGCACGGCGCCGCGCGGCGGCCCGCCCCGCGATCGCGGTGTGCGTCCTGAGACGCAGATCGTCGCCACGATCTTCGTTAAGCTCGACATCAAATAGACAAGGATGTTCGGCAGGCTTGAGGGTAGGTGTTGATGTCCGGCGCAGGACTCAGGGCGCTCAGGGCCGGTGATCCGGAACGGGTCGGGCCGTACCGGCTGCTGGCACGGCTGGGGGCGGGCGGGATGGGCCAGGTCTATCTGGCGCGCTCCCAGGGCCGCCGGCTGGTGGCGGTCAAGGTCGTCCATCCGCAGTTCGCCGACAAGGCGGCGTTCCGGCGGCGGTTCACCAAGGAGGTCGCGGCGGCGCGGCGCATCGGGGGCTTCTACACGGCGCAGGTGGTCGACGCCGACGCCGATGCCGACCCGCCATGGCTGGTGACGGAGTACATCGCGGGGCCGTCGCTGCAGGACGCCGTCGAGGAGAACGGCGCGCTCCCGGAGGCCTCGGTGGCGGCGCTCGGTGCCGGCCTCGCCGAAGGGCTGGTGGCGGTGCACGAGCAGAACGTGATCCACCGGGACCTGAAGCCGGGGAACGTGCTGCTCGCCCAGGACGGGCCGCGGATCATCGACTTCGGTATCGCCCGCGCGATGGACGCCACCTCGCAGAGCCTGTCCATGGTGGGCACGCCCGGGTACATATCGCCCGAACAGTATCTGGGTGGCGAGATCGCCCCGGCCAGCGACGTGTTCTGCCTGGCCGCCGTCCTGGTCTTCGCGGCCACCGGCCGCCATCCCTTCGGGGAGGGGCCGCCCGACGTCCTCGGCTACCGCGTCCGCCACGAGGACCCGGACCTGACGGGCGTTCCGGCGTCACTGCGGTCGCTGATCGCGGCCGGTCTGGAGAAGGACCCGGACGGCCGTCCCGCGACCGGCGAGTTCCTGGACCGCTGCTCCGCGCTGGCCGGCGGCGAGGGGCTGCCCCTGCCGGACACGTTCAGCACGATGATCGCCACGCGGGTGGCCGAGACCGAGGTCTTCGCGAGGAAGCCCGATACCGGAGGGCAGGGGACCGGCCCTTCGCAGAACGAGCGGGAGCGGACGCGTCGCCAGGAGCCGCAGGAGCAGCGCCCGCCCCAGCGGCCGCAGCAGGGAGCACCTCCACCGCGGCCGCGCCCTCCGGCCAAGCCACCGGCGAAGCCGAATCCCGGGGTCGTGGCCGGGGTCGTGGGAGTCCTGCTGGTCGCCCTGCTCATCGCCGTCGCCGCCAATGACGACTCCGGCCGGGCGAGCAACGCCAACGCCCGCTCGAGCTCGACCGCGACTCCGACCTCGAGCCGGACGTCCGGGCGCACCGGTATCAGGCGGAGTACGCCGCGTCCCAGCCCGTCCCCCGACCGGACCTGGGAGGCGTTCGACGACATCTCCGTCGGCGACTGCCTGGACGCGCACAAGGACCCCTACGACTCCGGCGACTGGAGTGAGAGCATGCCGAACGCGGTCTCCTGCGGCCGCAGTGACGCCTACGTGAGGGTGACCGGGGTGAAGGAGCGGGCCAGTTCGTGCGACTCCGAGGCGCTCGACGGGGAGTCCTGGTGGAGGTCCCCGTCGCATGGAGGGGACACGATGTATCTCTGCGTACGGCGGGAGTTCAGGAAGGGCGAGTGCTTCCTCGGCAAGAAGGGCGACGAGCCGGGCCGGGTGGCCATCAACGGACACGGACTGATGACCTCGTGGTCGTGCGGCAAGAACACCGTGCCGAAGGACTTCCGCTACATCCTCCAGTTCACCGGCTACTACGCGAGCAGATGTCCCAGCGGCTCGCGGCGATGGGACAACTTCCGCAAGGGCGTGCTCTGCGCCCGGATCGTCTGAGGCGGTCCGGGGCAGGCGAGGCCTTCACTCTCCGGTGGCTCCGTCGATGCGCTCGCGGAGCAGGTCGGCGTGGCCGTTGTGCCGCGCGTACTCCTCGATCATGTGGGTGAGGACCCAGCGGAGCGAGTAGTCCTGGTCGCGGTGGCGCCCGGTGATGTCGAGGGACTCGGCGGCGTGCACGATGTCGCGGGACCGCGCGCACTCCTGGTCCCAGGCCTCGAACGCCTCGCCGGGGTCGGCGTCGTCGATCTCGAAGTCGACGTCATCGCCGGGCCGCCGCTTCCAGCGGTAGGCGATGTCCTCGCCGCTCAGCCTGATCCGGAGCCAGACCCGCTCGACCTCGGCCATGTGCCGGACCAGCCCGAGCAGTGACATGGCGGACGGCGGTACGGACCTCTGCCTGAGCTGCTCGGTGGTCAGCCCCGTGCACTTCATGGCCAGGGTCTCGCGCTGGAACTGCAGGAAGCCGGCCAGCGTCGCGCGCTCATCGGCCACCGGCGAAACGTCGGTCCTATCTTGATCGTCCACTTGGTGAGCATGCCACGGACCGGTGACCGCGCAGGAATCAGCGGACACCGGCGGAGGTCAGTCGCCTTTTTCGCGGACGTAGTGCGCGCGGGCCTTGGCGCGGTTGCCGCAGCCCGTCATCGAGCACCAGCGGCGTCGGCCGTTGCGTGAGGTGTCGAGGAACCAGAGCACGCAGTCATGTCCCGCGCACCGGCGCAGCCGGTCGGGCGACGCGGTGCGCAGGAGTTCGACGAGGGCTCGGGCGGTCTCCCAGGCGGGGCGCCAGTCCTCGTCGTCCAGGTCGATCCGTTCGGCAGGCCGATCGCGGTCGAGGGACAGTGCGAGCCGTCCGTGGTCGAGGACGGCGTTGACCCCGTCCGGCGATCCCTCTTCCAGAAACCGGCGGATCGCGTCGCGGGCCTCCAGCAGCGGCCGCCGGTACCCCTGCCCGGCGGGCGGTACGAGGCCGTGCTCGGTGAGCCACTCGCCGAACGCGGCGGGGTCGTCGAACACGTCATGGTCGCGCCCGCCGGCCGGCCATCGGGTGTTGACGAGGTCCAGCGCGAGCGGTTCTCCGGTGAGCGGTCTGTCGATCACTCCTCGATGATAACCGGCTATCTGGATTTTGCCGGTTGACGACGTTTGATCTAACCGTCTATCTTCAAATCATCGGTTAGATCAACGCCGGGCCGGCGGCCCGGGGAACGAGGTGCGTCATGGGAACAGTCGCCATCCATGCTCTGCAGACGGGGCACGTAGGGCTGAACGTGACCGATCTGGACCGATCACTGCCGTTCTACGTGCGGGTGTTCGGCTTCGAGGTGCAGGCCGAGGGCAAGGAGGACGGCCGCCGCTGGGCGTTCCTGGGACGGGACGGGCGCCTGGTGCTCACCCTGTGGCAGCAGAGCGGCACCGGCTTCTCCACCCAGACGGCGGGCCTGCACCACCTGTCGTTCCAGGTCGAGACGATCGACGAGGTGAAGGCCGCCGAGGGGCTGCTGCGCGAGCTGGGGGCCGGCTTCGCCCACGACGGCGTCGTCCCGCACGGCGAGGGCGCCGCCTCGGGAGGGATCTTCTTCACCGACCCCGACGGAATCCGCCTGGAGATCTACGCGCCTTCCGGTGCCGACACCGCGCCCGCTCCCACCGGAGCCGCTCCGACCTGCGGTTTCTTCTGACCGTACGGCCCGGCGCGTACCGATGAAAGGAGGCCGCTGTGGCGGTCGGTGTCCAGCACGAAAACGTCTACCACGAGGGTGAACGGGCCGCCCAGCGGCGCGCGGGCCTGTTCGATCAGGGCGGGTTCTCCTCCCGAGCGATCCGCGCGGAGATTCCCGAGGTGGCGCGAGGGTTCCTCGCCCAGCAGCCGATGGTGGTCCTCGGCGCCGCCGACCAGGGCGGGCGGATGTGGGCGACGCTGCTCACCGGACGGCCGGGCTTCCTGCAGGCCGAGGACGCTCGCACCGTCACCATCGGCGCCCGGCCCGTACCGGGCGACCCGCTGCACGCTCGCCTGGGCGGCCCCGCCCAGGTGGGCATGCTGGCGATCGAGCCGGCCCGGCATCGCCGGATGCGGATGAACGGCCGAGCCGTTCCCACCGCGCACGGCCTGCGGGTCGAGCTCGACCAGGTGTACTCCAACTGCCCCAAGTACATCCAGAAACGAGAGCCCGCCCGGGACCCGGCCGAGCCCGGCGAACCGCGCCGGTCCCTCGTCCTGTCCGATGGGCAGCGGCGCTCGATCGCCGGCGCCGATACGTTCTTCATCGCGACCGCCGACCGTGACGGCAACGCGGACGCCTCCCACCGCGGCGGCGCTCCGGGATTCGTCGAGGTGCTGTCGCCGACCGTGCTGCGCTGGCCCGACTACGTGGGCAACGCCATGTTCAACACGCTGGGCAACCTTGAGGTCCAGCCCAAGGCCGGGCTGCTGTTCCCGGACTGGCGGACCGGGGCCGTCCTGCAGCTCACCGGCACCGCGCGCACCGACTGGGACCCCGAGCGCGCCGCGCTGGTGCCCGGTGCCGAACGGCTGGTCGAGTTCACCGTCACCGGTGTCGTCGAGACTCCAGGCGCGAGCCCGCTGCGCTGGACCGAACCGGTTCCGTCCCGCTTCAACCCGCTCGCGCGGTGACCGTAGGCGTCAGCCGAGCCGGGCGGGGAGGACGGACGGGGGGATCGGCCCCTTGTTGCGGCGTCCCTGCTGGGTCTCCTCCCAGGCGTGGGCGAGGATGCCGATGCTGCGGCTGAGGACGAACAGGCCGCGGGCCAGGGGAGCGGGGAAGCCCAGTTCGGCGTAGATGATCGCGGTGGCGCCGTCGATGTTCATCGGGACCGGTCTCGTTCCCTTGACGGCGAGGTACGCCTCGGCCGCGAGACCGGCGCGGAGGTGGTCCCCGGAGACGACACCGTCGCGTACGGCGTCCTCGACCAGGGAAAGGAGCGGGTCGCGGCGCGGGTCGCGGGGATGGAAGCGATGCCCGAAGCCGGGGACGTAGCGCGGCCCTCGTTCGATGACCTGCTCGGCGGCGGCGGCCAGGGGCGTGCCGGTCGCCTCCTGCGCGAGGATCTCGTCGAGGAGGCGGACGCACTGCTCGCCGGCGCCGCCGTGGGAGTCGCCGAGGGTGTTGACGGCGCTGGCGACGGCGCTGTTGAGGCCGACGCCGCAGGTGGCGGCCATCCGGGCGACGGCGATCGAGGGGGCGTGCGGGCCGTGGTCGACGGCGGCGACCAGGGCCGCCTCGAGCAGGTCCGCCTGGCGGTCGGCCGGGAGGTCGCCGCGGAGCATCAGCCAGATCATCGAGGTGAGGCCGGTGCCGCCGATCAGTTCCTGGACGGGACGGCCGCGCAGTTCGATGACCCCCGGCTCCATCCGGGAGACGGCGGTGGCCCACCAGCCGGCGACGGCGCCGGTCGGATCGATGTCGCTCATGCGACCTCCTTGAGGCTGGGCGTGGGAGCTCATGGGGCGACGGCGTCCTCGGCCGTGTTCCAGCGGGCCGTCAGTGCCTCCCGCTCGTCGTTCTGCTGCCCCAGCAGCGGGGGAGGGGCGGTGGGACGCAGGGGTTCGCCGTTGTGGAGCACTCCGCTGCCGGCCACCCGGAGCGTCCGCCCCGAGCCGTCCGGAAAGGGCAGGTCGGTGAAGAACCCGCGGTCCTTCAGCTGGTCGAGTTCGACGGCCTGCGGCACGCTGGCGACGCGGGCCGCGGGCACGCCGGCGGCGCCGAGGATCTCCTCCCATTCCCGGGCCGTACGGCGGCGCAGCGCGGTGTTGAGCTCGGTGTCGAGCTCCTCGCGATGGAGCTTGCGGTCCTCCCGGTCCGCGAACCGCGGGTCGTCCGGAAGGTCGGGGCGGTCGAGTGCCTCGCAGAGGGTCTCGAACTGCTGCTGCCGGTTGGCCGCGATGTTCAGCGGGCCGTCGGAGGCCTCGAACGTCCCGGACGGGGCGGCGGTGGCGTTCTGGGTGCCCATCGGCTCGGGCGGTACCCCGCTGACCAGGTAGTTGGACGTCGCCCAGCCCATGGCCGAGACGGCGGCCTCCAGCATGGACACGTCCAGGAACGTACCGGTGCCGGTACGCGCCCGGCCGGCCAGCGCGGCGCAGATGTGCAGGGCGGCGGCCAGGCCGCCGACGGTGTCGCAGACCGGGAAGCCGACGCGCAGCGGAGCGGTCTCCTTGGTGCCGGTCACGCTCATCATCCCCGACAGCCCCTGGATGATCTGGTCGTACGCGGGTGCCTGGCTCATCGGGCCGGTCTGGCCGAAGCCGGAGATGGCGCAGTAGACGAGCCCGGGATTGAGGTCCTGGAGGCGGGGCCAGCCGAAGCCGAGACGGTCCAGCACGCCGGCGCGGAAGTTCTCCAGCAGCACGTCGGCGCCGCGCACCATGTCCTCGAAGCCGCTGCGGCCGGCCGGGTCCTTGAGGTCGATCTCGACCGACTTCTTGCCCGCGTTCTGCGCCAGGAACGACGCGCCCAGGCCGGTCCGGTTCAGCTCGGGGTCGGGGCCGAGCTGCCGCGCCAGATCGCCCTGGCCGGGGACCTCGATCTTGATGACCTCGGCGCCAAGCAGCATCAGCTGGTAGCTGCAGTACGGACCGGCGAGCACGTTGGTGAGGTCGAGGACCCGGATGCCGTCGAGCGGTCGCTCGTGCATGCGCTTGCTCCTTCTGTCGTGCGTCGCGTGCGCGGCCTGCCTGGGATCGACCAGCCTGTGGACGGCCCGCCCGCGATCAGCGGGCGGGGCCGAACGGGTGGTCGAAACCGCGCTCGGACATCTCCTTGGCCACCTGCTGCAGATCGGCGGCGAACAGCTCGACCTGGTCGTCGGTGAAGCGCACGGTCGGGCCGCTGAGCGACAGCGCGGCCACCACCTTTCCGGTACGGCCCAGGATCGGGACGGCGACGGCGGACAGCCCGTCGTCGCGCTCGCCGTGGCTGACCGCCCAGCCGCGGTGGGCGGCCTCGGTGATCCATTCGCGCAGGCGACGGACGTGGCCCTCGCCGTAGGGGGAGCTGACCGCGATCCGCGTCAGGAGGCTGTCGGGCGCGTCCCGCAGGAGGGCCTTGGACGAGGCGCCGGCCCACAGCGGCAGCTCGTCGCCGACGTGCACGACGTGGCGCAGCGGCTGCGGGCTCTCCTGCTGGGCCACGCAGACGCGGTAGATGTCGCGGAGCATGTAGAGGTTGACCGTCTCGCGCCTGCGCGCGCCCAGGTCGCGCATGGCCTTGCGGGTCTCCGGCGGCAGTTCCCAGCTGCTGCGGGCCAGGTGCGCCCACCGCCACAGCCCGGGACCCGGCTGGTAGCCGTTGGGCGTCGCCCAGAGCAGCCCGTTCTGCTCCAGGGTCTGGACGAGCCGGATGACGGTCGTCTTGGCCAGCCCGGTCGCCGCGACGATCTCGCGGACCGTGACGACGGGCCGTTCCTCGCTCAGCAGCGACATGATGTCCACGGCCCGCTGCACGCTGCGCACGCCCTGGGCATCGGCCGGCGATTCGGCTCCGGGCTCATTGGCTGGACTCACTGGCGTTCGATCTCCCCGGCTCTCGAGCGGTCATCGGCTGTTCCACTCCGCGGTCGTACGTTACACGCAGTCCGCATAGCGGTCTAGTTGGACCGTCAGTCGGTCGATTTGCGAAATCCGCGCACGAATTTCCCCGCCGCCACTTCCCCTTGTGAGCTGGCTCACCTATAACTAACTCACCGGTTCGAACATTAGGGCGGCCCGTGATCGTTCCCGGCCGCCGCCGTCCGTCGCGGCCGCTCATGGCGGAGACCCCGCCCGGAACTTTTGCCGCGAAGGCTCTTGTCAGGGCCCGCGAGGGCCCTTACGTTGACTCGAAAGTCCGCAAAGTGGGCTATTGAGACCGCTACGCGGTCCAGGAGGACGTTGATGCTCGAGCCGATACTCACGGCTGAATCCAAGGCCACAGTGGTGCAGGCGGCGGCGCTCGTGGCCGGGCAGTGGATCACCGATGGTCCGCAGAGTGAACGGATCGGACCATATTTGCGCCACCCGGTGAGCCGGGCCCCGGCGGCCGGCCCCGAGGACATCGCCGCGGTCCTGGCCTACGCCTGTACCTCCGCGCGGACGGTGGCGATGCTGGCCCCGGCCGCCCGTGCCGGGATCCTGGAACGGGCCTCGGCCGCCGCCGCCGAGAAGCGCGGGGACCTGGCCCGGCTGCTCGCCCTGGAGCTGGGCAAGCCGGTCAAGGACGGGCTCGGCGAGATCGACCGGGTGGCCGACACCTTCGCGGTGTGCGCGGCCGAGGCCCGGCGGATCGGCGGCGAGACGCTCCCGGTGGCGGGCTGGGACCGGGGGATCGGCAACACCGCGTTCACCTACCGCGCACCGGCGGGCGTGGCGCTGGCCATCACGCCGTTCAACGCGCCGGCCAACCTGCTGGCGCACAAGCTCGGCGCCTCGTTCGCCGCCGGGAACACCACGATCGTCAAGGCACCGCCGCAGGCCCCCGCCACCTCCGCCGCGATCGTCGCCCTGCTGACCGAGGCCGGGACGCCGTTCGAGGCCGTCCAGCTCCTGCACGGGGACGGCGGTGTCGGCGCCGCCCTCTGCGCGGCCGACGAGGTGAGCGTCATCAGTTTCACCGGCAGTGCGGCGACCGGCGCGGCGGTCGCGCGGGCGGCGGGCGCCAAACGGCTGGTCCTGGAACTGGGCGGGAACGCGGCCACCATCGTCTGCGACGACGCCGACATCGCCGCAGCCGCCCGCGTCTGCGCCCGTACCGGCTACACCAACTCCGGGCAGAGCTGCATCTCGGTGCAGCGGGTCTACGTGCACCGTCCTCGCTTCGAGGAGTTCCTCGACCTGTTCACCGCCGAGGTCGCGGCGCTGAACGTCGGCGACCCGCTCGATCCGGCCACCGATGTCGGCTCGATGGTGGACGAGGACGCCGCCGAACGGGTCGTGCGCTGGAGCGCCGAGGCCGCCGAGGCCGGCGCCCGCGTCGTGCTCGGCGGCTCGCGGGACGGTGCCACCGCCGCCCCGACCGTCGTGGCCGAGCCGCCCGACGACGCCTCGGTCGTCGCCCACGAGGTGTTCGGCGCCCTGGTCGCGGTGCTGCCCTTCGACGACTTCACCGAGGTGATCGAACGCTGCAACCGCAGCCGGTACGGGCTGCAGGCCGGCCTGTTCACCCGCGACATGGACCGGATCATCACGGCCTGGCGCGATCTGGAGGTCGGCGGGCTCATCGTGAACGGCTCGTCCAACCACCGGCTCGACCACGTTCCGTTCGGCGGGGTCAAGGACTCCGGCTTCGGGCGGGAGTCCCCGGGCTGCATGATCGACGACTACACCGTCGTCAAGACGCTGATGCTGCGCGGTACCTCCCTGTGGGGAGGCCGCGGATGAAGGCCGTCGCGCTGCTCGCCCCGGAGAACGTCGCGGTCCTGGACGGCCTGCCCGAGCCGTCCTGCGGCCCCGGCGAGGTCATCGTCGCCGTCCACGGCGTCGGCTTGTGCGGTTCCGACCTGGCCGTGGTGTCGGGCCGCCGGGCCGTGCCCGCGATGCCCTGGGTGCTCGGGCACGAGGCGTTCGGTGTCGTCGTGACGGTCGGCGCGGACGTCTCGAGCCGCCGCCCCGGCCAGCGGGTGGTGATCGAACCCAACTACCCGTGCATGGCCTGCGGCCCGTGCCGTTCCGGCGGTACGGCGGGATGCCGCGACCGCCGCGCCGCCGGGATCACCGAGCCCGGCCTGCTGGCCGAGCGCGTCGCCGTTCCGGCCCGGTGCACCTGGCCGGTCCCCGAGGACTGGGACGACACCGACGTGGTCTGCGTGGAGCCGCTGACCGTCGCGCTCCACGCCGTGCGCATGAGCGGCCTCGAGCCGGGCGACGGCTGCCTGGTCGTCGGCGCCGGAGCGCAGGGCCTGCTGGTGTGCCTGGCCGTACGGCACGCCGGCGGTGTGGCGTACGTGTCGGAGCCGCACGAGGGCCGCGCCGCCCTCGCCGTGGAGATGGGCGCGCACGCGGCCGGAACGGACCCGGACGAGCGGTTCCCGGTGGTGATCGAGGCCTCCGGCGCTCCCGAGGCGTTCGGGCGGGCACTGGAACGGGTCGCCCCCGGCGGCTGCGTGATCGCGGTCGGCCAGAGCGCCGTACCCGCCGAGATCTCCACGTTCACCCTGGTGCAGCGGCGGCTGACCGTGCGCGGCTGCCTCATCTACGACCACCCGGCCGGGTTCGCCGGCACCATCGCGACGCTGGCAGCGAGCGACCTGCGGCCGGGCCGGGTCCTGCGCGAATGCTACGAACTCGCCGACGCGCCCAAGGCGTTCGAGCGGGCCGCCGACATCGCCGGCAAGACCTGGATCAGCCTGCCCCGCAACGAGGAGATGACCTCATGACCGTCGACACCCGTCCCCAGGACGGCATGGCCGGCGGCGACGCCGCCCAGGTCACCGCCGCCGAGGGGCTGGTCCGCCAGCTGGAGCTGTACGGCGTCGAGTACGTCTTCGGTACCTGCGGCCATACCAACATCGCGCTGCTGGATGCGCTGGGCCGCAGCCCGATCACCTTCGTCATCGCCCGCCACGAGCAGGCGGCCGCGCACGCCGCCGACGGCTACGCCCGCGCGTCGGGCCGGCCGGGCGTCCTGCTGCTGCACGTGGGTCCCGGAATGATGAACGCCGTCACCGGGGTGGCCACCGCCGCGCTCGACTCGGTGCCGCTGATCGCCATCGCGGGCGACGTCCCCTCCTATTACTACGGGCGGCATCCGCACCAGGAGGTGAACCTGCACGCCGACGCCGACCAGACCGCGATCTACCGGCCGTTCGTGAAGCGGGCCTGGCAGGTGCAGCGAGCCGAGGACCTGGGCCGGTTCACCGAACGGGCGTTCTGGACGGCGACGAGCGGGCGGCCCGGCGCGGTGCTGATCAACGTGCCGATGGACCTGTTCTCCCGGCGGGTGGCGCGCGAGGACCATCCGCCGTCCGAGCACATGTCCGGGCCCGGCCTGCCCGCCCCGGTCGCCGGCCGGATCGCCGCGCTGCTGGACGGGGCCCGGCAGCCGCTGATCTACCTCGGCGGCGGGCTGCGCGGCGGGCCCGGACGTGCCCCGCTGCTGTCGATCGCCGAGCATCTGGACATCCCGATCGTGCACTCGCTGATGGGCAAGGGGGCGATCCCCGACGAGCACCCCCTGCTCCTGGGCATGCCGGGATTCTGGGGACTGAGCACCACCAACGACTACGCCCGTACCGCCGATGTCGTGCTCGCGCTCGCCACTCGATTCGCCGAGACCGACGCCAGCTCGTGGGACCCGCGGTTCACCTGGAACCTCGGCCGCGAACCGGGCCAGGGCCGGCTGGTCCAGATCGACATCGACCCCGCCGAGATCGGCCGCAACTACCCGGTGGAGATCGGCGCGGCCGCCGACGTCACGCTGGCGGTCGAGGCGATCGCCGCGGCCGTGCACGAGGTACGGCCCGAGCCCGTCTCCCGGCCCGGCCTGCGCGAACGGATCCGTACCGCCCGGACGGAGCTCTTCGCCGCCAGCCGCGAGCGGGGCCGCAGCGACGACTTCCCGCTCCGGCCCGAGCGGATCCTGCGCGACCTGCGCGACGCGCTTCCGGACGACGCGGTGCTGGTCACCGACGTGGGCTGGAACAAGAACGGTGTCGCCCAGTGCTACGAGCTGCCCGCCGAGGGCCGGTTCATCACCCCCGGCGGCGCCTCGACCATGGGCTTCGGGCCCGCCGCCGCGGTCGGCGTCCAGATCGCCCAGCCGGGCCGCGTCGTGGTCGCGCTGGTCGGCGACGGCGGGATGAGCGCGCAGCTGCCGGCGCTCCCGATGGCCGTCGAGCAGGGCCTGCCGGTGATCTTCGTGGTGATGAACAACCGGGCCCACGGAACGATCGCCGACCTGCAGGCGGCGAACTTCGGTGCCAGCTACGGCTGCGAGTTCGCCGACCCGGAAGGGCGGCCCTACAGCCCCGACTTCGCGGCGCTCGCCGAGTCCTGCGGAGCCGACGGGTACCGGATCCCCGACCCCGGTTCGCTGGCCTCGGCGCTGCGGACGGCCGTCGCCCGGCGGCGGCCCGCCGTACTGGACGTGCCGATGGTCAACGAGCCGGTGCCCACGCCCGGCCACTGGAACATCAACGACATCTACCAGGGCGTCTTCCCGCCCAGCGGCTAGCCGCCACCGTCCAGCCACCACCGTCCAGCCGTCCGTGCCCAGCCGACGTCCTTCACCCGAGGCCGCTCCCCGCCCGCTCCACCCGACGTCCCTCCCGACCCCCACCCCCCATCCCCGAGGTGACCTCCATGTTCAACCTTTCCAGGGTCCGTGTCTCCGCCTTGGCCGCCGGCGTGCTGGCGGCGAGCCTGACCGCCGCCTGCGCCGCGCCCGGGCAGTCGGAGGACACCGGTTCCGGCGGCTCCGGCCCGATCAAGATCGCTCTCGTCGACGCCCAGAGCGGGCAGCTGAGCTCGCTCGGCAAGTGGGAGCACAAGGGCGCCAAGCTCGCCGTCGACGAGTGGAACAAGGCCGGCGGCATCAACGGCCGCAAGATCCAGCTGGACGTCTTCGACGACCAGGGCGACCCGACCGTCGGCACCAACATCGCACGCAAGATCGCCAGCCAGAAGTACATCGCGATGCTCGGGACGGCCGAGAGCGCCGTGACGATCGCGATGGCGCCCATCCTGCGCCAGTTCGAGATCCCCAACATCGCCTCGGGCCAGTCGCCGGGCATGGTGGCGCTCAAGAGCCCGTACCTGTTCCTGAACGGTCCCACCAGCACGACCTACGACGAGACCCTCGCCAAGTACATCGCCGACACCAAGAAGATGAAGAAGATCGCGCTGATCACCAACAACGGCGCGTACGGCAAGGGCGAGCACGACGCGTTCGTCAAGGCCCTGGAGTCCCGCTCGATCAAGCCGGTCGCCGACGAGGTCGTCACCATCGACCAGAAGGACTTCAGCGCGCAGCTGACCAAGATCCGGCAGCAGCGGCCGGAGGTGATCTTCCTCGGCGCCGAGGAGGTCGAGTCCGGGCTGATCGTCAAGCAGGCCCGCGACCTCGGCATCACCGCCCCGTTCGCCGGCGCGGCCCCGCAGGGCACGCCCGTCTTCCTCGACACCGCGGGCGCCAAGAACGCCGAGGGGACGATCGTCAGCTCGCCGTACCTCAGCAACGACATCAGCGAGGACGCCAAGAAGTTCGCCGCCGCGTACAAGGCCGCCTTCAACGAGGAGGCCGAGATGCACGGGGCCAAGGCCTACGACGGCACCCAGATCATGCTGACCGCGATGAAGAACAGCAACGTGGCGACCGGCAAGAAGCTGGCCGACGCGATCCGCGCGGTGAAGCACCCGGGACTGCTGGGCGACTTCGCCTTCGACGAGACCGGGGTCGGGATCAAGGAGACCACCATCGGGATCATGAAGGACGGGGTGCTCGTGAAGGCCGAGGGCTGACCGGAACGACCGGACGAACGACGGCGGCCGGACCACCCGTGTCCGGCCGCCCCGCCATCGGCCAGAAAGAGAACCATGCAAGTCTTTCTTCAGACCCTGATAGGTGGACTGAGCCTCGGCGCGATCTACGCCCTGGTGGCGATGGGGTTCTCCCTCGTCTACCGCACCATGGGGCTGGTCAACTTCGCGCACGGCGACGTGCTCATGATCGGCGCGTACGCGGCGTCCACGTTCTACATGTCGACCAAGCTGCCCTTCGCGGTGGCCATGACCCTGGCCATCGCGCTCACCGGGCTCATCGGGCTGTTCATCGAGCGGGTGCTGCGCCCGCTGGAGAACAAGGACTTCACCCTGATGCTGATCGGCACGATCGGCTTCGGCATGGTGCTGCAGGCGGTGGCCGTGCTGATCTGGGGCGCCACCGGGCACGCCGTCGACAACCCGGTCCCGGCCGCCCCGCTGGAGCTGTTCGGCCTGCGGGTGCGCACCTATGACCTGGTCGTGCTGCTCATCGCCGCGGTCGCCGTCGTGCTGCTGGTCGGCTTCCTGCAGCGCACCAAGCGGGGCGCGGCCATGCAGGCCGTCGCGATGGACCACGAGGCCGCCACGGCCGTCGGCATCCACGTCGGCCGCAGCAACGCCATCGCGTTCGCGATCGGGGCCGGGCTGGCGGCGCTGGCCGGCGGGCTGGTCGGGCCGCTGCTGTACGTGAACCCGACGATGGGCGGGGTGATCGGGATCAAGGGCTTCGCGGCCGCGATGCTCGGCGGCTGCGGGCACATCCCCGGGGCCATCGTCGGCGGCCTGGCGATCGGGATCCTGGACTCCTTCGCCGCCGGGCACTTCCAGGGCTACTCCGAGCTGGTGGTGTTCCTGGTCTTCACGGTGGTCATCATGATCCGGCCGACCGGACTGTTCGGCGAGATGACGGTGAGCCGCGCATGAACCTCCTCCGACACCGCCGCACCCCGCGGCTCGGTGCCCTCGTGGCGCTGGGCGTCGCGGCGTTCCTGCTGCCGTACCAGCTCGGCGGCTACGCCATCCACGTCGTCAACGTCGCGCTCGTGTTCGCGCTGCTGGCGATCGGGATGGGCCTGGCGATGGGCATCGCCGGGCAGATCAACCTCGCGCAGGTCGCCTTCTTCGGCGTCAGCGCGTACGCGACCGCGATCCTCACCACCCACAGCGGCCTGGGCTTCTGGCCCGCGGCGGCGCTGGCCATGGTCGCCTCCGCGCTGATCGGGCTGCTGGTCGGCATCCCCGCGCTGCGCATGCAGTCGCACTACCTGGGCATCGTCACGCTCGGGCTCGCGCTGGCGTTCATCAACTGGGCCACCAACGCCGAGATCGCCGGCGGCGCCGAGGGGATCTCCGCGATCCCGGTCCCGCCGATGTTCGGCATCGACCTGTCCAGCGAGTACCTCTACTACTACCTGGAAGTGGTGGTGTTCGCGATCGCGCTGGCCTTCGGGCTGTTCGTGGTCCGCACCGGGCTGGGCCGGCGGCTGATGGCGATGCGCGACGACCCGCTGGCCGCGGGCGCCGTCGGCGCGGAGATCCCGCTGCTGCGGATGACCGCGTTCATGCTGTCCAGCGTGTTCGGCGGCATCGCCGGCGTGCTCTACGTGGGCCTGATCCGCTACATCGCGCCCGAGACGTTCAACATCGCCAACATGTTCCTGCTGCTGGCGATGGTGGTGATCGGCGGCCGGCAGAGTCTGGTCGGCTGCGTGGTCGGCGCGATCGGGCTGACGCTGGTCCGCGAGCAGCTGGTGGACTACCCCACCTACGCCCAGCTGGGCTTCGGCGCGGTCGTGGTGATCATGGTGGTGTTCGCCCCCACGGGGCTGGCCGGAATCCCGGCACGCGCGCGGGTCGCGATGGACCGCCGCCGGGGCAGGACCGCCGAGCGCGCCGAGTTGCGCCCGTTCCAGCCGTACGAGTCGGTGGAGCCCGAGCCCGCCGGCGCCGCCGAGGCCGAACGGGACGTCCCCCCGATGCTGGAGGTACGCGCGGTCAGCAAGCACTTCCGCGGGCTCAAGGCACTCGACGAGGTCTCGGTGACCGTCGCGCGCGGCGAGATCCGCGGCATCGTCGGGCCCAACGGCTCCGGCAAGACCACGCTCTTCAACGTCGTCAGCGGCTTCTACCGGGCGACCGGCGGCCAGGTGGCGATGGACGGGCGGGTCGTCTCCGGGTCCCGCCCGTACCGGCTCTCCATGCTCGGCGCGGCGCGCACCTTCCAGAACCTGCGGCTGTTCGCCGAGATGAGCGTCAAGGACAACCTGCTGGTCGCCCTGGACCGCTCGCGCACGGTCGCGATCTGGCAGTACGTGCTGTGGCCGGTGGGCATCTGGCGGCGCGAGCACCGGCTCAACGAGCAGGCGGACGCGCTGCTGTCCCGCTTCGGGCTGACCGAGTTCGCGCAGGCGGCCCCGGGCTCGCTGCCGTACGGCATCCAGCGCCGGATCGAGATCGCCCGCGCGATGGCGGGCTCGCCGCGCCTGCTGCTGCTGGACGAGCCGGCCGCCGGGCTCAACGGCGAGGAGGTACGGCAGCTCGCCGCGATCGTGCGGTCCATCCGCGACAGCGGCGTCACCGTCGTGCTGATCGAGCACAACATGGGCCTGGTCATGTCGCTGTGCGAGCGGGTGACCGTGCTGGCCGGCGGCGTGGTGATCGCCGAGGGAACACCGGACGAGGTCGTCGGCGACCACCGGGTGATCGAGGCCTACCTCGGTGACTCCGCCATGGCCGAGATGCCCCTGCCGACCACAACGGAGGTGAGCCCATGAACAGCGGCACCACGGCGAAGGAAGAGCGGAAGCCCGGGCCCGTGCCCGGTCCCGCCCCCGAGACCCTGACGGTGGCGGACCTGTCGGTCCACTACGGCGGGGTGTGCGCGGTCAGGTCCATCTCGTTCACTGTGGAGCCGGGCCAGTCGGTCGGCATCATCGGCGCGAACGGGGCGGGCAAGACCTCCACGCTCAAGGCGCTGATGGGCCTGGTGCCCCGCAGCGGCGGCGCGGTCCGGTTCGGTGAGACGGACCTGACCAGGGTGAAGGCGCGGGACGTGGTCCGGCACGGGATCGGCTACGTCCCCGAGGGCCGGCACGTGTTCCCCGGGCTTCCGGTCGAGAAGAACCTGATGCTGGGCGCCTACGCCCGTTCGTGGCGCGACGCGGGGACCCGGGAGACGCTGGACGAGGTGTACGAGATCTTCCCGGTGCTCCGGGAGATGCGCGGCCGCCTCGCCGGCGCCCTGTCGGGCGGCCAGCAGCAGATGCTCGCCGTCGGCCGTGCGCTGATGGCCAAGCCCCGGCTGCTGCTGCTGGACGAGCCGTCCATGGGCCTGTCGCCCAAGCTCGTCGAGGACATCCTGGCCGTGCTGGTGCGGCTGCGCGAGGAGGGGCTGAGCCTGCTGCTGGTGGAGCAGAACGCGAAGCTGACGTTCGAGGCCACCAGCGACTGCGTCGTCATGGAGAACGGCGAGGTCGCGATGACCGGGACGTCCCGGGAGCTGCGCGAGGACGTCCGCGTAAGACGCATCTACCTGGGCCTCTAACCCCCGGCCACCGCTCCCCCCTCGCGTTGACTCGTGGCGTGTTCGCCTTTTCATCGCTCTGGAAGGGCGAACACGCCAAGAGTCAACCGGCGGGGGTCAGCGGCAGAAGGGCTTCTTGCCCATGGTGGATTCGATTCCGCCTAGGACCATCTTCTGGAACTGCGGTGCGCCGGGGAACGTCGAGCCGTCGTCGGTGAACGCCTTGGCGTCGTGCCCGAGCGTGGTCAGCCAGGCCCGGCCGCCGTCGTAGTACTGGCACCAGGCGACGGGGTGGGACGCGCCGTGCCCGGGGTGGCCCTGGCCGCCCTCGGCGCCTCTCTCCAGCGTGCCTTCGTCCACCGAGGCGAGGATCCGGACCCGGGACGGGAAGGGGATCAGGTTGTACCACTCGTCGCTGAACGCCCAGCGCGCCGGAAGCCCGGCGGTGGAGGCGTCCCTGCGGCCGTTGGTCTGGACGGTCCCCGGTTGCGAGGGCCCGTGGTCGTAGAAGTTGGTGCCGCCGAGGAGCCCCTCGTACCAGGGCCAGTTGTACTCGGTGCCGAACGCGTTGTGGATGCCGACGAACCCGCCGCCGCCCCGGACGTACTGGCGCAGCGAGGTCTGCGCGGCGTCGTCCAGGGTGTCGCGCGTGGTGCTGAGGAACACCACGGCGTTGTAGGCGAACAGCCGCCCGGCCGAGGAGAGCCGGGTGACGTCCTCGGTCCAGTCGACGGTGAAGCCGTTGTCCTTGCCCATCTTCACCAGGGCGCTCTGCGCCACGTTCGCCTCGGCCAGCGGCGGGTTGAGGCCGGGGGCGAGCGCGGGGCCGAGGTTGGCGTGCCGGGGGCCGGCGGTACGGCTGTACACCAGGATCTTGTAGCCGGCGGCGGGGTCGAAGTTGCCCCAGTCGTGGTAGCAGCGGGGGTCGGTGCCCCGGCAGACGCCGTACTCGGGGTCGCCGAGCTGCTCGGCGCCGCGGTCCTTCGGCTTGGCCCGGTGGCTTCCGGCCGCGGCGGGCAGCCCGCTGGCCAGCATGGCCGCGATCAGCACCGCGGCGGTCCCGATCGCCGTCACCACCACGGTGACCAGACGGGACGAGGGTCTCCTCATGGTGCGGGTTCCTTCCTTGCAGGCATCCTCCGAGGTCCACCTAGTGGTCTAGTCGGACCGCTCAGAGGTTGGATGACGATCTCATGCCGGTCCCGCGACGACAAGGGCCGCCGCCGGACGGTGGCCTGGAGCGGCCGGTTCTCCGGCGGAAAGGCAAGAACGATCGGCAAGGCATCCCGATCTCTTCCCGTCGCACCCTTGTCAGGCGAGCGGAGCGCGGCTTACGGTGTCGTCCGTTCAACGGACCCAACCATCCGCCTAGTGGACCACGATGGGACACCCCGTGGGTTGGAGATCAGCATGAGACGACGGCACTTCCTGTCCGGCGCCGCGGTGGCCGGCGGCACGGTGGCCTTCACACCGTTCCGCACGCCGGCGCACGCCGACCCCGGCGGGACGATGGCGCTGCCCGTCCCCAGGCAGTCGCGCGGGCTGGAGCCGGCCGGCGGCGACTTCCCCAAGGTCGGCGGCAACCTCGGCAACCAGAACCACTCGGCGCTGCGGCAGATCACGCGGCGCAACGTCAACCGCCTCGGCGGCGCCTGGCACGTCAACATCGAGGGCGGCGCCACGGACGGGCGCGCCCAGCAGAGCACGATCGTCGCCCAGGACGGCGTGCTGTACGTCCAGAGCACGCAGCAGAACGTCTTCGCCGTCGACGGCCGGACCGGCGCGATCCTCTGGAAGACCAACGTCGGTTCCGAGCGGACCAACATGCGGGGTGTCGGCCTCGGCGGCGGCCTGGTCTTCACCACCTCCGGCGCCAACATCGTGTACGCCCTGGACCAGAAGACGGGCGGCGTCGTCTGGCAGCGCGAGCTGCTCATCGCCGGTGAGGGCGACCCGGACTGCGACCCGCAGAACGGCCAGTGCGGCGGCAACCGGGGCGGCCTCGCCGGCGCCGTCGTCTACCACGACGGGCAGATCTTCGTCGGCACCGAGGGCAGCACGGCCGGGGCGCGCGGCCGCGGGTACGCGCTGAACGCCAGGACCGGCGAGATCGCCTGGACGTTCTGGGGACCGCCCGGCCCGGGGGAGTACGGCAACGACACCTGGGAGGGCGAGAGCTGGAAGACCGGCGGCGCGGTCTGCTGGATGCACCCGGCCGTCGACCCCGACCTCGGGCTCGTCTACTGGACGTTCGGCAACCCCTATCCGCGCACCAACGGCTCCACGCGCGGCGGCACCAACCTCTTCTCCAACTGCCTGGTCGCGATCGACGCCAAGACGGGCGAGCGGCGCTGGCACTTCCAGTCGGTGCACCACGACATCTGGGACTTCGACAACGTCATGGCGCCCGTGCTGCTCGACATGCAGGTCGGGCACCGCAAGCGCAAGGTCGTCGTCTACGGCAGCAAGACCGGGATGTACTACATCCTGGACCGGGCCAACGGGAGGCCCGTCCACGGCATGACCGAACGCCGCGTACCGCAGGAGCCCCTGCAGAAGACCTGGCCCACCCAGCCGTTCCCGGGCGGCAGGCCGTTCGTCCGCCAGGAGCCGAGCCACCGCGACACGACCAGGCCGGTTCCGTACTATCCGACCGGCGAGATCTACACCCCGTTCTGGGACGACGCGACGATCCTGTTCCCCGGCGCGGGCGGCGGGGCCGACTGGTCGCACATCTCGTTCAGCCCGCACACCGGGTTCCTGTACGTCGGGTACGGGCTGATCAACTCGGCCTACTCCAACACCAACGGCGGCAGGGTCAACACCTCACGGCCGCTGGGCGAGTACTTCTCCGGCGGGATCGTCGCCGTCGACCCCCGTACCAACAGGCCGGTCTGGCGCAGGGAGGGCGACTGGTCGCTGGCGCACGGCAACGGGATCCTCAGCAGCGCGGGCCGGGTCATGTTCCAGGGCGGCCCCGACGGGGTGCTGCACGCGATGGACGACACCAACGGGCGCAAGCTGTGGAGCTGGCAGTGCGGCGCGGGCGTGCACACCAGCCCGGTCAGCTACGAGATCGACGGCGAGCAGTACATCGCGGTCTTCGCCGGGGGCAACGGCCTTCCCTATCCCGACATCCCCAAGGGCGACCACCTGTGGGCGTTCAAACTGGACGGGAAGGTGGGCCCGGCGCCCGCTCCCAAGCCCCCGTCCAAGCGCAACCAGATCCGCGCGGCGGCGGTCGCGGGCACCGACGCGAACAACACGATCACGCTCGGCCGCGTCTGGAACTCCGGCGCGGGCGCCCCGGGCGACACCGAGAACTTCGTCGCGCAGAACGCCATGTCCCCGCAGCACATGACGGTGCCGGTCGGGACGGAGGTCACCTTCCTCAACCCCGAGGGCAACGTCCACAGCCACGGCGCCGCGTCGTTCTTCGAGCGCGTCTTCAACACCGGCCGGCTCCAGCCCGGCCAGTCGTCCTCGCACACCTTCACCGAGGCCGGCGAGTACTTCTACAACGACCCCGTCTTCCCGCAGAGCACCGGGAAGATCGTCGTCCAGTGACCCCCCGGGGCGCCCCGCCCCGGACGAGAGGAAGCGAGCCACCATGGCAGAGCAGGCAGCCGACACCGAGCGCGACCGCGCCGAGGACCGCGTGACCCGCTGGGTCGCCCCCGACTACCAGATCGTGGAGACCTCGATGGAGGTCACGGCCTACTTCGGCGCCGAGAGCTGATCCGCCCCCATGCGGATCCGGATCCTCGGCACCGCCGCGGGCGGCGGCGTACCCCAATGGAACTGCGCGTGCCCGGGGTGCGCCGCCGCGCGTGCCGACCCCCGGCTGCGGCGCCGGCACGCCTCGCTCGCGGTCGAGGCGGATGCTGGCCGCTGGTACGTGGTCAACGCGACGCCCGACCTCGGCGAGCAGATCGAGGAATGCCCCCCGCTGCGTCCCGGACCCGCCCGGCGGCACACCCCGGTGGCAGGGGTCATCCTCACCGACGCCGAACTCGACCACACCCTCGGCCTGCCCCGGCTGCGGGAGGCGCCCACGCTGCGGATCATCGCGACGGACACGGTACGCGAGGCGCTGTGCGGCGGCCTGCGCCTGGACCGGGTCCTCGCCCCGTACGCCGGACTGTCCTGGGCGACGCTGCCGCACGAGGCCCCGGAGGCGCTCGACGGCGGTCCCTTGGAGATCCAGGGCATCACGGTCTCGGGCAAGCGTCCCCGCTACGCGGCCGATCTCGACGCCGAACCCGCCGGTGACGCGTGGGTGGTGGCCCTGCGCATCCGCGACCGCCGGGACGGCAAGGCCCTCGTCTACGCCCCGGCCCTCGCCGCCTGGCCCGCCGGACTGGACCGCGCCCTCCACGACGCCGACTGCGTCTTCATCGACGGCACCTTCTGGGACGACGAGGAGCCCCGCCGTTCCGGGTTCTCCCAGCGGACCGCCGTCGAGATGGGGCACCTGCCGATCACCGGCCCGGACGGTACCGCCGAACGCCTGGCCGCGCTGCCGGCGGCGCGCCGCCTCTACACCCATCTCAACAACACCAACCCCCTGGTCGATCCGGCCGACGGCGGGCACCGGCGGCTGGCCGCCATGGGGATCGACGTGGCCCGGGAGCGAGAGGTGATCGAACTGTGAGCACACCACGATGGCCGCCGGGCGAGCTGGAGGAGCGCCTCCGGGCGCTGGCCGAGGAGCGGTACCACCACCGGCATCCCTTCAACCTGCGCATGCACGACGGGCTGCTCTCTCCCGAGGAGCTGAGCCGCTGGATCCTCAACCGGTTCCACTACCAGCGCCACATACCGATCAAGGACGCGCTGATCCTGGCCAAGCTCGAGACCCGCGAGCAGCGGCGCGGATGGATCCGGCGCGTCCACGACCATGACGGACGTCCCGGTGAGAACGGCCGTCCCGGCGAGGCCGGGGGGATCGAACGCTGGCTCAGGCTGGGGGAGGCCGTCGGCCTCGACCGCACGCTGCTGCTGTCCGGCGAGGGCGTCCTGCCCGGCGTGCGGTTCGCGGTGGAGGGCTACCTGAACTTCTGCAGGCACGGCTCGCCCCTCGAAGCGGTCGCGTCCTCGCTGACCGAGCTGTTCGCCCCGGATCTGATGGTGACCCGGATCGCCGCATGGGAACGCCACTACCCCTGGATCGAGCCGGAAGGGCTGCGCTACTTCCAAGTGCGAGTGGACCAGGGCCGCCGGGACGCCGACGAGGCACTGGGCTTGGTCCACGAATGGGCGCGGACCCGCGACGACCAAGAGCGTGTGCTGGCCGCGTTCACGTTCAAGTGCGACGTGCTCTGGTCCCTTCTGGACGCGGTCGAGCACGCCGCCGTCCGTACGGAGGCGTCCCATGCCCGCTGAACGGGAACCGTGGCGGCCGAGGCTGGACCGGTCCATCGTGCTGCGCCACGACCGCGTCCGTGATGCCGACCTCCTGCTGATGCCGGAGCGCGCCGTACGGCTCAGCGGCGAGGGCGGCCGCATCCTCCGGCTCTGCGACGGCCGCCGCACGGTCGCCGACATCGTCACCGAACTCGGCGAGACCTTCCCCGACGCCCCGCTCGCCGACGACGTCCCCGGATTCCTGGACCGGATCCGGGCCGAAGGATGGCTGCGATGAGCGACGCACCGGCCCTCCCCGCCCCCTGGGCCCTCCTGGCGGAGGTCACCCACGCCTGCCCGCTGCACTGCCCGTACTGCTCCAACTCACTGGAACTGGTCCGCAGGAGCGCCGAACTCGGCGCCGGCGACTGGGAACGGGTCTTCAACGAGGCGGCCGACCTCGGCATCGTCCAGGCCCACATCTCCGGCGGCGAACCGCTCCTGCGCCGCGACCTGGTGCAGATCGTGGAGTCGGCCCATCGTGCCGGCGTCTACACCCAGCTCGTCACCAGCGGCCTCGGCCTCACCGCCGCCCGGCTGGACGGGCTGGCGGACGCCGGGCTCAACAGCGTCCAGCTTTCCCTCCAGGACGCGCGGCAGCCGGGCTCGGACTTCATCGCCGGACGCGACTCGTACCGGGCCAAGGAACGGGCGGCCGAGGTGATCCGCGCAGCCGGCCTGCCGTTCGGGCTGAACGTCGTCCTGCACCGGCACAACCTCGACCGGCTCCAGGAGATCATCGAGCTGGGGACGCGCTGGGGGACCGACCGGATCGAGCTGGCCAACGCCCAGTTCTACGGCTGGGCCCTGCTCAACCGGGCCGCCCTGCTTCCCACCAGCGATCAGCTGGAACGCGCGAAGGCGACGGTCACCGCCTGGCGCGAGCGACACGAAGGCGGGCCGGAGCTGGTCTGGGTCATGCCCGACTACTACGAGGGCGTACCGAAGCCCTGCATGGGCGGCTGGGGAACACGTTCGATCACGGTCGGCCCGGACGGCACCGCGCTGCCCTGCCCTGCCGCGTACGCGATCCCGCACCTGGACCCGCCCAATGTCCGGGACGAGTCGCTCGCCTGGATCTGGGAGAAGTCGGCGGCGTTCAACGCCTATCGCGGCACCGCCTGGATGACCGGGCCGTGCGGCGAATGCCCCAAGCGCGAGATCGACTTCGGCGGGTGCCGCTGCCAGGCGTACGCGCTGACGGGCGACGCCGCCCGTACCGATCCCGCCTGCGCGCTCTCACCCGACCACCACCTGGTGCGCGAGCCCGTCACCGCGGCGGATCGCGGTGGCCCCGCGGACCCGGACTTCGTCTACCGGCGCCCAGGCCGGGCGGGACGGCCGTTCCCGGTGAGGTAGGCGACGACCATCTCGCCGGTCATCGCGCGGTGCCGGTCGCGGTGCTCGGGGGCGGCCAGGTCGCGGCCGAACAGCGTCCCGAACGTGTACTGGTTGGAGACCCGGAAGAAGCAGAACGAGCTGATCATCATGTGCACGTCGATGGCGTCGGCATCGGTCACGAAGTCGCCGGCGGCGCGTCCGGCGTCCAGGATCTGCGCGACCAGCCCGGCCGCCGGCGCGCCGAGGTTGGTCAGCACCTCGGACCTGCGCAGGTGCTCGGCCTGGTGGATGTTCTCGATGCTGACGAGCTTGATGAAGTCCTGGTGGGCGTCGTGGTGGTCGAAGGTCAGCTCGGCCAGCGTCCGGATCGCCTCGACCGGCGCCAGATGCCGCACGTCGATGGTGGCCTCGACCGCCCGGACCTCGGAGTAGACCTTCTCCAGCACGGCGATGTACAGCTTCTCCTTGTTGCCGAAGTAGTAGTAGATCATCCGCTTGGTGGTGCGCATCAGCGCGGCCATCTCGTCCACCCTGGCCCCGGCGTACCCGTGCCTGGCGAACTCCCGCTGGGCGACGTCGAGGATCTCCGCCCGGGTACGTTCGGCGTCGCGGCGGCGTCCGCCGGATGCGGGGGTGACGGACTGTGATGACATGTGGCTCCACGGGCGGGATGTCGGAAGGTGCGTTCATCCTAGGACGCGCGTGACCGGCCACCTCGGGGAGGCGGGACGGTCACTCGCCGTCGTAGACGAGCAGTCCGTCCTCGCGTAGCCGCGCGCCGGATGTGGGCGGATGCTCGGTGAGCCGGCCGTCATGGGCCAGATGCAGGACGGGCCGTCCACGGGCCAGTACGGCGAAGTCGGCGATCAGCCGGCGGTGGCAGCGCCACCAGACCGATTCACTGCACATCACGGCCGTCAGGGTCCGGCCGGCCTCGGGCAGTAGATCGTCCATGGCGGCGAGGAAGTCGGGGCTGCGGGTGTGTCCGGCGTAGCCGCGAAAGGACGCGTTCCGCCAGAAGGTGTCGGGCGCGTCCGGCGCGGCCCGGCGGAAGCCGCCGAGCCGCCCGTCCCACCGGTAGTCGATCCCTTCCGCAGGCAGCCATTCCTGCAGGGCGCTGCGGTGTACGTCCGGGTTGCGCCGGCTTCCCGGCGCGGTACGCACGTCCACCACGGACCGCACCCCGGCGTCGCGAAGGAGGCGGGCCAGCTCCTCGCGCTCGGCGGTGCCATGGCCGAATGTCAGCAGCGGCCGCACATCATCCATACCTCCCAGGATCGCGGGCGGCCCGGACACGCAGGGGAGCGGGGTCCGTACATACTGGGGCCGTGATGAGCGATCCTCCGCCCTATGGGGCCTTTCCTCCTCCGCCGCCCACCGCGCCGCCCCGCCGCGCCCCCTGGCTGATCCCCGTCATCGTCGTGGCCGTGGTGCTGGTCGTCGCCGTGGCCGCGCTGGTGACGTTCGTGCTGCTCTCCGCCGATGACGATTCTGGACGCGAGGGTCCGGCGGTCCTGCGCGAGCCGGTGCGGTTCCTCGCGGTGCAGGCGTCCGAGCCGGCCCCGTGCGCGGCCGGCCTGCTGCCGGATCCGTCCGGCGGCGAGTGCCTCAAGCTGGGAGCCGGGATGACCGTCGACCGGGTCGACGACATCCACGCCCAGTCACCCGATCCCGAGCGTGGCCGTACGGGCTACTCCGTGGCCATCTCCTTCAACCGGGAGGACGCGCAGGCGTTCACGAGGTTGACCGAGACGGCCGCGCGGGCGCAGGACCCCGCCAACCGGATCGCCATCATCGCCGAGGGCAAGGTGCTCTCCGCTCCGACCGTCAGCTCGCCGATCACCGGGGGCTCCGTCGAGATCAGTGGCCCCTCCGCCCAGTTCACCAAGGACTACACGCAGGACCTGGTCCGCCGCATCACCGGCCGCTGAGGCCCGGCCCGGGGACGCCGCCCGCGCCGGTCAGCCGAGCGTGAACGACGAGAGGATCTGTTCGGAGGCGGGCGGCATGGTGCCCTTCGCGGCCGCCAGATTGACGAAGCAGAACCGGTCGCCGGGGACCGGGACGTTGACCTCGATCTGGTCGGTGGCGATCCCGTCGCGCCCGGTGCTGGTGTGCGTCATCTTGAACCCGGGCTTCCCGCTGACCGTCAGGTCCGTGATCTGGGCGCCCGGGTTCAGCTTGAGCTCCTTGTTCTTCAAGGTCTCGAGGTCCGTGCCGATGAGGCCGCCGCTGTCGCATCCCGCGGACAGGTTCGGTGCGTAGCCGGAGGTGGTGGCGGAGTCGATCGCGAACACCACGCCGAGCTTCTGCTGCTCGCCGATCAGCTCCTTGATGATCTCTCCGCTGTCTCCGGACAGGTGGAAGGAGGTCTGCACCACAGGGGACGTGTCCGTCGCGGGGTCGACCTGCTTCCAGCCGGTGGGAAGCGACACCGTGACCCCGGTCTTCCCGCCGCCCAGGGGCGTTCCGCCGCCACTGCCGGGCGGTTGCGCGGGGGAGGACGAGGGGGAGGACGCAGCGGAGGCGGGCGGTGGGGCCGCGGGCCCGTCGTCGCCTGAACCGGAGCAGCCGGCCAGGGCGAGGAGCGTCAGGCTCAGCACGCAGGGAGTGATCAGTCGGGAGGGGGGCATGCACTTCTTCCGTTCTCGGGACATCGCATCTGCAAACATTCACCGGCGGCCGGGGTCTGCGGCGGCCAGGCGCAATCATGCTAGGCGTAGTCGCAAACGCAAACAAGCGATTTGCGTTCGTTAATGCATCCGAGATGTCCGGCTCATACGGCCGTAGGGCTGTTCGGGGAAAGACATACACAGTACGTTGAGCGCGTGGTGATCTCGTCCCGCGACCCTGGGAGGGCCCCGATGTACGACCTCAAGCTCGTCGGCGGAACCGTCGTGGACGGAACCGGTGCGGCCCCCCGCCAGGCGGACGTCGCGGTCAAGGACGGCGTCATCGTTGCGGTCGGCAGTGCGGCCGCGCCGGCCGTGCCCGGCGCGGCGGCCGAGACCATCGACGCCACGGGACTGCTGGTCACGCCCGGCTTCGTGGACATCCATTCGCACTACGACGGCCAGGTCACCTGGGACACCGGGCTCGATCCCTCGGCCTCGCACGGCGTGACCACCGTCGTGGGGGGCAACTGCGGGGTGGGCTTCGCGCCGGTACGTCCCGGCCGGGAGGACTGGCTGATCGGCCTGATGGAGGGCGTCGAGGACATTCCCGGCTCGGCCCTGGCCGAAGGCATCGAGTGGAAGTGGGAGTCGTTCCCCGAGTACCTGGACGCGGTGGACGGCCGCGAGCTGGCCATGGACTTCGGCGTGCAGATCGCGCACGGGCCCGTACGCGCGTACGTGATGGGCGAGCGCGGCGCCCGCAACGAACCGGCCACCCCCGAGGACATCGCGGCCATGGCCCGCATCGTCGGCGAAGCCGTCGGAGCGGGCGCGCTGGGGTTCTCCACCTCGCGCACGATCGTGCACCGGGCCGTCGACGGCGAGCCGGTGCCGGGCACGTACGCCACCGAGGAGGAGCTGTTCGCGCTGGGCCGGGCGGCGGCGGCCGCGGGCCGGGCAGTCTTCGAGCTCGCGCCGATGGGGACGGCCGGCGAGGACCTCATCGCCCCGCACCGGGAGATGGACTGGATGCGGCGGCTGGCGGCCGAGACGGGCCTGCCGGTGTCGTTCTCGCTGCTCCAGGTGGACGCCGCGCCCCGGCTCTGGGAGGAGATGCTGGCGGAGTCGCTGCGCGCCCACGAGGCCGGCGCCCCCCTCTACCCCCAGGTCGCCGCGCGGCCGTTCGGCATGATCGTCGGCTTCACCGGCCGGCACGCGTTCACCATGCGGCCGACGTACGAGGCGCTGGCCGCCCGCCTGGCCCCCGCCGAGCTGCTGGCCGAGCTGGCCAGGCCGGAGACGCGCGCGACCATCCTGGCCGAGCCCGACCGGCCCTCCCGGCCGGGCGTCCTGGACGACGACATCGCGGTCGGGCAGCAGTTCCTGCTGGACCGGATCTTCCCGCTCCACGATCCGGTCGACTACGAGCCCACGCCCGAACGGTCGGTGGCCGCGCTCGCCGCCGCCGAAGGCGTGGACCCGATGCACAAGCTCTACGACCTGATGCTGGAGGACGGCGGGCACCGGATGCTGATGGTGCCGATCTTCGGATTCAGCGACCACGACCACGAGGCCCTGCGGGAGATGCTGCTCCACCCGGCCGCCGTCATCGGGCTCGCCGACGGGGGCGCCCATGTGGCCATGGTGTGCGACGCCTCCATGCCCACGTACCTGCTGACCCACTGGGCGCGGGACCGTTCCCGGGGCGACCGGCTGCCGCTGGAGTACGTGATCCGCAAGCAGACCATGGACACCGCGAACCTCTACGGCCTGACCGACCGCGGCGTGATCGCCGAGGGCAAGCGGGCCGACCTCAACGTCATCGACTTCGACGCGCTCCGCCTGCACGCGCCGAGGATGGCGCACGACCTGCCGGCGGGCGGCGGCCGCCTGCTGCAGGACGCCGACGGCTACGTGGCCACCATCGTCGGCGGCACCGTGACCCGCCGCGACAGCGCCGACACCGGCGCCCGGCCCGGCCGCCTGATCCGCGGCGCCCGCTGAGAAACGCGAGGAGTTTCAGCGCGGCAGGGGATTGAGTCGGCGTCGACGGGATCACGCCGGTGCTGGACGCGGGCCGTGGCGGGTGTCAGCCCGTGTGCCCGGTGCCTGCGGGCCGGTGCCTGATGGCCAGCTGGTTCATCGCGCCTGCGACCAGGTCGACATAGGCCTCCTCCAGCAGGGCGGCCTGTTCGGACGTCGGATTGTGGCGCCACTGCTGCAGGACCGAGTCGGTGGCGCTGAGAAGGATGGCCACGGTCGGCTTCACTTGGCGCTCGTCGAGTTCCAGCCGGCGTGCCATGCGGTCGGCGAAGTAGCGCACCGTGGTGCGGTCCCGGTCGCGCTTGCGTCCTCTCACCGCCTCGTCCCATCCGCCGGCGGCGCGTAGCGCGGCCAGCATGGTGCCGCGTTCCCGCTGGGCGCGCAGCACGCCGTGGATGAGAGCGCGGAACATCTCCTCCACGGACTCGGCGGCCCTGACCTCCTCGGCCAGGCGGGTGTGCAGCAGGTCGGACTCCCGCTCGTAGACGGCCGCCAGCAGTTCCTCGCGGTTGGCGAAGTGCTTGTAGACGAGGGGCCGGCTGACTCCCATGTGCGCGGCCACGGTCTCTATCGAGATCGCCTCGATCGGCTCGGCGGAGACCAGTTCCGCGGCGGCGTCGACCAGGGCTTCGCGGCGGTGCTCCCGCGACAGCCGAGCCGAACGGGAAGGTGCTGATGCCGGTGTCGTTCCGTGCTCTTGTCGGTCCAGGCCCATTGTGACATCTTGTCACCAAGGCCGGTGACAAAATGTCACCAGGGACCGGAATCGGTCCGTCTCCACGTCACCCCCGGGAGGCTGGAATGACCTATGCAGGACAGCGCACGATCCTGGACGCCGACAGCCATGTCATGGAACTGGACGGCTTCCTGGACGATTTCATCGAACCGAGCCAGCGGGATCGGCTGCGCCGCGACCGGGTGGAGGCGCTCGACCCGGTGCTGAAGGCCGCGGCGGCGCGGGCCGAGGTCCGCCGGACGAGCGCGGCGGCCGCGGCGGAGGCGGAGGAACGCCTGCTCCTGGACAAGGGCTGGCAGGCCATGGGCGCGTTCGATCCGGCCGAACGCAGCCGCGTGCTCGACCTGCTCGGCTTCCAGGGCCAGCTCGTCTTCGCCACGTTCGCCTCCACCCTGTACTCCGGAAACGACCTGGACCGCCTCTACGCGGGAAGCGCGGCCCAGAACGACGCGCTGAGCGACTTCTGCAAGGACGACGACCGCCTGCTCCCGGTCGCCTCCGTACCGCTGGTGGCGCCGGACAGGGCGGCCGGCCTCGTCGCGCGGGCCGTCGAGAACGGATGCGCGGCCGTCCTGGTGCCGTCCACCGCAGCGGGGGAGCGGGCGCCGACGCATCCGGACCTGCACGCGTTCTGGGACGTCCTGAACCAGGCGGACGTCCCGTTCGTCATCCACGTCGGCGGAGGCGGGCGGATGCTCGACCCCGCCTTCCACAACAACGGCATGCCCGTCACCGACCATCTGGGCGGCGGCGAGAACATCCGCTCCAAGGACTACCTGGCCATCCACCACTCGCCCGAGACGTTTCTCGGAACGCTGATCCTCGACGGCCTCTTCGACCGGTTCCCCGCGCTGCGCGGCGGCTGCATCGAGCAGGGCGCCGCCTGGGTGCCGTCCTGGATGCGCCATCTCGACCAGGCCCACCGCGCCTTCCGGCGTACGGAGGATCCGCTGCGGAACCTGCGCGACAGGCCCTCGGACTATGTCCGCCGCCATCTGAAGTTCACGCCGTTCGCGGGCGAGGACGTCGGCTGGATGATCGAGCAGGCCGGTGCGGAACTGTTCATGTTCTCCACCGACTACCCCCACCCCGAGGGCGGCCGCGACCCGCTGGCCAAGTTCGAGGAGACCCTCACCGGCCGCACCGAGGCCGACCGGGCCCGCTTCTACTCCGGCAACATGGCCGAGCTGCTGCCGGCGTCGGTACGCGAAGCCGTCACGGCTCGCGTCTGACAGTCCGCGTGGCGCGTTCGGGGGCAACGATCTCCGAGGAGGAACGTACGTGGGAGCGATCAACGAACGGCGACCGTGGCGCACGGTCGCGCACATCGTGTCGGCACTGATGCTGGGCGGCCTGCTGGTGGCGTGCTCAGGTGGCGAGTCCGGTACGACCGGATCGGGCCCCGAGGGCACCCCCGTCCCCGGCGGCAAGCTGGTCTACGGGGTCGGAGCCGACGCCGGCGGGTTCCATCCCGCCAAGGACACCTTCGCACCGCAGACGTACACGATGGGCGGAACGATCATCGAGGCGCTGACCACCATCGACGGTGGTGGTCAGTGGCGGCCGCTGCTGGCCGAGGCGATCACGCCCGGCCGGGACGGTGCCGAGTGGACGATCAAGCTCAGAAAGGGGATCACGTTCTCCACCGGCGAGCCGCTGGACGCCGAGGTGGTCAAGGCCAACCTGGACGCGCAGCGGAAATCGCCGCTGAACGCGCTGGTCCTCGCCCCGGTACGCAGCGTCGAGGCGGTCGATCCGAGCACCGTCAAGGTCACGCTCACCGGCCCCTGGGCGAGCTTCCCGAGCACGCTGGCCGGGCAGATCGGCATGATCGTCCCGAAGGCCTCGCTGGCCGATCCCGCCAAGGCCAGCCGCCAGCCGGTGGGCACCGGGCCGTTCGTGTTCAGCAATTACACGCCGGGCAACCGCTTCGTGGTGAAGAAGAACCCCCGCTACTGGCAGAAGGGGCTGCCCTACCTCGACGGGATCGACTTCCGGATCCTGCCGGACTTCCAGACCCGGGCGCAGACGCTGGAGTCGGGCGGGCTGAGCGCCATGGCCACCATCCGCGACAACGACATCGTCAAGTTCGGCAAGCTCGCCGAGCAGGGCTCGTACCGGATGTACCGCGTGGCGGGCATGACGGTGCCCGAGTTGTACTTCACCCTCAACACGGCGGTGGCTCCGCTGGACGACCTGCGCGTCCGCAAGGCACTGGCGCACGCGACGGACCGGCAGGCGTTCATCAAGACGCTGCGTTCCAGCCTGACCAAGCCCGCCGACGGCCCCTGGTCGCCCGACTCCCCGTGGTACGCACCCGGCGCCTATCCCGCGTACGACCCGAACCAGGCGAAGGCGCTGATCGCCGAGTACGAGAAGGAGAAGGGGCCGGTCAAGTTCGAACTCCTGAGCGTGCCCGACCAGTCCTCGATCCAGAACGCCGAACTGGTGCAGGACATGTGGAACAAGGCGGGCGCCGAGGTCACCATCCGGCAGGGCGAGCAGGCCAGCCTCATCCAGCAGGCGCTCACCGGCGACTACCAGTCCATCGTGGCGACGCAGTACACCGCCCCCGATCCCGACGGCGAGTACCGCTACTGGCACTCCGCCTTCGCCAAGCCGGTGGGCCAGGTCTCCCTCAACACCAGCCGCATCAAGGACGAACAGCTCAGCGCGGCCCTCGACAAGGGCCGCCGGACGTTGGACCAGGAGGCGCGCAAGCAGTCCTACGCGACCGTGCAGCAGCGGCTGCGGGAACTGCTGCCGTTCATCTGGGTCGACCACCTCAGCACCAACGCGGTGATCACCAAGCCCAACGTCAGGGGCCTGGCCGAGTACAAGCTGCCGGACGGATCGACGGGCAAGCCCCTGAACGGACTCTCCACGCACCGCTTCGAGACCATCTGGATCAGCAGGTAGCCGTCGACGCACGAACCACCCGGCCCGACCTCCGCCAGAGGCCGGGCCGGGCCTTCCGGTCGGCCTCCGGGGCCACAACCGACAGCGCGTCCCGCCGACGCCCTGTCGGTCTACGAGCGACTCCGCCCTTGGGCGCAGGAAGTGAAGCCGATCCCGGGCTGGACCGCCCGCGACCTACCGACCGATCCCAGCCACCTCTACACCGCAGCCCTCGCGGCCCTGGAGCTACCGTGACCGGACGGCCTGCAGGAATGCGGACCATTCACGAGGGGTGAACTCCAAGGCGGCGCTTGAGTCGCCTTCCTTGCTGTCGCGAACACCGACCATGCCAGCGGAGGAGGACCCGACTTCCACACAATCGCCGTCCGGCGCACTGTAGGTGGACTTACGCCAGTTTTCGTACCGGAGCATCATGCTTACGATCCTGCCAGCTCGCTCAGCTCGTTGGCAGCTTCCTCCAGAAGCGTGAGGCTGCTGACCGGCGAGAGCGAGGCTTCGCGCAGGCGTCTGTACAGCTCGACATAACGAGCGACTTCACGTGCTGTGGTGTGGACGATATCGGTGTGCATCGTGTCGGCGATCGCCACCGGCGGGTCACGCGGGTCGGTGAAGGTGTAGATCGCAAAGGTGGACCTTGCCAGGAAGCCTCCCTCGACCCGCGCATTGACCGGCAGGACGTGGATGGATAGGCGAGGTTCTGCCGTGGCGGCCTGCACCAGGTGGACGAGTTGTTCGCTCATGACACCAGGTGGAACGGCCAATCGGCGTACCACGAACTCGTCCAGGATCAACTCGTAGGTGGGACCTCCTGGCCCGAAGGCAGCCTGCCGGCGTCGTTGGCGTGCTTCCAGCATGCGGTCCGGTCGGTACGTCAAAGGCCCGTCGGCCTTATCGAGTTCGACCAGCGCCAGGGAGAAATCTGGTGTCTGCAGGATGCCCGGGACGCCGAACTGGTTGTAGCCGCAGATGGATTCTGCTGCGGACTCGAGATCGGCGTACATGCGTTGGCGAGGGCCCATCGCGTCGCCGTACTTGTCCCACCAGCCGCGTTCGGCGGCCTGGCAGGTGAGGTTGAAGAGTTCCTGCCACTTGTCGCCGGTGACACCGAGTATTTCGAGGATCTTGACGACGTCAGCTACGTCGGGACGGCAGCGGCCGTTCTCCAGCTTGGAGACGGTCATGCGAGAACGGAGGATCTGCTGGGACAGGTCCTCGGCCTTGATGCCTTTCTCCTCGCGGAGGGTTCGGAGTTCGGTGGCGAGGCGGCGTCGGCGGAGGAAGGGGCTGGTCACCGGGGACCTCCAAGATCGTGCCGGTGGGGCGGGGGGCTGCTGTCAACTCTGTGTTATCACGCGAACACAATGAGTGTCATTCGATAGTGCAGCTATTCGAACGAGCGATGTGAGATCGAACGTTCGGATCGTTTACGTAAACGGCCGCGCTGTTCGCCGTAGCCGCGTGCCGATCGGCCGTACGGGGAGGTGAACGGCCTCTTCGCCGTACGGCGACGCGGTTCGTCGTGAGGATGGAACGAGCCAGAAAGCTCCGTTCCGTTCTCCCCGTGAGGTGATCAATGCTGCTCGCCATCCCCGTCCCCGCCGAAGCCGACGCGTCGATGTATTGGCGGCGCAGGTTCAGGGGCGCGGCCGACCAGGTGTGGAGTGTCCGCGCTTTCGCCGCGCACCTGCTGGCCGACTTCGAAGCTCTGGACGATGTCCTCCTCGTCCTGGACGAGCTGGCCGTCAACGCGCTCCGGCACACCCGTTCGGGACAGGCCGGCGGGCACTTCACCATCGAGATCCGCAGGGACGTGGCCGGGGTGACCGTCCACGTGATCGACGAGGGCGGTCCGGGGGAGCCGCGCGTGGGCGACATCGTGGAACTGGCGGAGAGCGGCCGTGGCCTGCTCACAGTGGACGCGCTCGCCACCGCATGGTCCTGGAAAGGCGATTCCCGAGGACGAACCCTCCGGGCCACATTCGCGGAACGAGCCTGATGCATGGTCGATACGAGATTCGGCGCCACACCGCTCGGAGCGCGAGGGGACCTTCGATGACGGCAATGCCCGAAGGGGTGTCGCGCGTCCGTGCCGACCTGCGCGAGGCGTTCGCCGCGCTCGACGTGATGCCGGGCTTCCGTGCGGAACTGGTCGATGGAGAGATCATCGTGTCACCGCCCCACGACGGACAGCACGAGACCATCATCGTGGCGGTCGACGACTGGGTGCGCGAGGTCCATGGACTGCGTTTGCATCGCAACCTGACGTTGATCAGTCCCGAGGGCGAATATGTTCCTGACGGGATCGCCGCCCCCAAGGGCGCGTTCGCCGGGCGCGATTGGCACAGCAAGCCCGACGGGGTGGCGATGGTCCTGGAGGTAACTTCCGGTGGGCGGTGGGACCGCAAGGCGGCCGAACGCGACCGGGGGCCAAGCGCCGAGGATACGCCGCTGCCGACATCCCGCTGTACCTGCTGATCGACCGCCAACAGGGCAAGGCCACGATCTTCTCCGAGCCCCGAGGCGACGACTACACGCACAGTGCCTCGGTCTCCCTCGGCGAGGACCTGCCTGTCCCGGCCCCACTCGAAGGCGCCCTGCCCACCTCCGATTTCTGACCCTGCGGTCGGCCGTCAGGCGAAGCCAGGACTCTCTCGGCTCGGGCTGCCGGTGGGGCCGTTCGGCGGCGTGCACGTCTTCGTGCCGAGCAGCCGGTCTTTGGTTCTCGCCCGTGGCTCGCGCGCAATCGGCCTGATCGGTCACCGGCGGGATCGGGTGAGTAGGAGGCCAGGGACGGACAGCGCCGCCGCGGCGATCAGGCCCGCGAGCGGAAGAGTGGTCGTGAGGAGCGTCATGCCGCAGGAGCCCTCCCGGACTGTGGTCGCGTTGGCGCGCTGGTCGTGCTCGGGCAGGCGGAGGTCCATGGCGGCGACCAGGAGGCGGGACCCTGCCGGGGCACCTGTTCGGTGCGGACGTTCTGCCGGACGTCGATCGCCGCGCACGTGTCAGGGTCGATCCAGGAGTGGGGGTCAGCGCAGGCTGCGAAGGGTCAGCTCCTGCGGCGCCAGGTGAAGACGAATCCCCACATGATGCCGATCATGGCGGCGGCCATGGCGATGACCTTGAACCACACATCGCCGGCGCCTGAGGTCGTGGCGGTCCCGCCCAAGACCCGGACCTCGATCGATGTGCCGATGGTGCTCCGTCCCGCCCCGAGAACGGGCCCGGAGGCGGCCGTGCCGTCAGGCTGAATCCACGTACCGGTACAGCGCGGCTTTCTTCCACCCGAACACGCCTCGACCCGCGCGGTCGTCGAATCTCCCTGAAAGTAGACCCGCATCTCATCCGCGGCCAGGAGCCCGTAGATCGAGATGACGGCCATCAGGAATCCGGTGATCAGCACCAGCAAACACCCGGAGGACTTCTTCGCCGGCGTTTCTTCGGCCATCGTCGGTCCCATGCGATTCAGACGCCCAGGCTCCGTGCCCGGTTCACCGCTTCCGCCGAGGAACGACAGATCTGCTGGTACGGCCCGTACCCAGGTCACCGTCGTCGATCCGCGCCGGAACGGGACCAGCGGTCCGTCGTCGGGGCGTTGACGGTGATCTCCCATTCGCTTCGGCGCGTACGTGCAGGTAGGACGGGCCCGACAGGTGACCTTCGGTGGAAGACGTGCCCCGGCCGGACAGGACTTCCGCCCCCTGCTCGAATTCAGGGGTGAGTTCGGTGAGAGAGAAGGCGCCCTTGCTTCTATGCGTCATCTGGATGCTTGCGGGGCCTCCCGCGTAGCGAAGGACGAATGAGCCGCGTGAGCTCACCTGAGCCTCGACGACGGGGACGCTATCCGCCGGCTGTATCCATGCCGCCCACTGGCCCTGTGACCGGATGCGCACGAGGACATGCGGTGCGTCGCGCACCGGGATGGGTGCCACAACGCGGCTTCGTCGGAGTTCCTTGCCCTGATGGAGGAGCCGGGCCTTTCCCCTTTCCAGGAGTTCGACCTTGTCCGGGCTCACCGTTCCTGAACGTCCTCTTCCACGGAGGCGGACGACGAGCACCAAGGGAATGTGCGGTCCGTAAGTAGGGAACCTGACTTGTCCTTTCCCTTTTCCTTGGGCTCGCCGCGACTGGCGGGTCCTCGGCGGAAATATCTTGAACGGTGCGGGCTCCCGGTGAGGAGGCCGGGTCGATGGTTCAGCGCTCGGTACGGAGCCCTGGGACCTGCGGGCATTCCCACTGCGCGTGATCGACGTGGTTTTCACGATGCCCGATGGGGTGCCGCGTCCGGTCGCGATGGGAGGCATGCCCTCCCCGAGTCTGACCTGGTCGGCGGCGCACACGTCGATGAATCGGGTGGCACCCGCCTCCGGTGTCCAGCGCACCCGGTCGACGGACACGCCGTGCCGGGGGTCGAAGAAGCACAACGGGCGCCGGGCCGGTGCGGGACGTCCCGCAAGATGGGCATCGACGCAGGCGAGCGCGTATCGGCCCTCGTCCAGAAAGCGCAGCACGTCTTCCGCGTCTCTGCTGTCGCGGTCACCGATGAACGCCACCTTGGCTTGTTCGTAGGCGTCGAGCGCACTGGCGTAATGCGCGAGGAGTTCCGCGTCGGCGGCGTACTGCTCCGGCTCGAAGGCGTGCCGCGCGAGCGCCTCGCCGAAAGCCGTGATCTCGGCGTCGACCAGGGCCAGTTCGTCCGGACGCCGCCGACGAAAAACTCTGAACAAGGTCCCCACCATCTCCCGGAATCCAGCAGATCCTACTGAACGATCTTCGTCCTGGGCGGGCTGGTGCAAGATGGACGCGGGTCTCGGGTACGGGAAGGCCGCCGGCGTTGTGGCGCTCTCTTGAGCTCCTAGAGCCGTTCAGCCCACAGGAACGTCCCGCCGATCACTTCAGGACCTGCGTGGGCGCCGCTGGTGAGACGGTCCGCCAGGTCGAGTGCCTTGAGTTCGTGGTCGCGGGGCGAGTCGCCGGGGTCGCTGAAGGGCAGGAGCCCGGCGTCGGTCATCTGCGGCACCAGCAGGTCCGGCTGGGAGCCTTGGCGGTCGCCCGGGAACATGGGGTCGAATTCGGTGAGGAGCTCACCATTGCGGTAGTACAGGAAGCGTTCGTGGCCGAGGATCGGGTGCTGCCAGTACACGACCGTCCGGCGGCCGTCGCCGGAGAGCCGCTGGGCTGCCGCCGCCACCCCGAGAGAGCCGCCCTCCGGCTGGTAGAGGAGGGTCCACTCGCCGATTCGTGTCGCTCCTGCGATGTCGCTGGCCGGAGGTTCGGGCCGGGACATCACCTGTCGGAGCGGCGTGGGGCCGCCGGGCACGGGATGCAGCCAGGTCAGCTCTTCGAGGCATCCTGTCACGCCGAGACCGTCGACCCAGACGAGGCAGAACGCCGCCCCTGCGAGGAAATGCTGCCAGTCCGGGCCCTTGAGCCAGTCGTAGGCGGTGGGTGTGCGCGGTGGCCGGAGCCTCTCGATCTGGGTGAGGACGTCGATGATGTCGTCGTCGGTCGCCTGCAGGTACATCTCCTCGATGGCGGCGGGGATGCGGCCCCTGGAACGTACGGACATGCCGTTCTGCTCGGCCCAGGCGCGGACTCTGCCGTTGTAGTCGCGGACTGCGGCGGCATGCGACTCACGCCACTCTTTCTCACTCACGCTCACGTTCGGCCACGTTAGCGCCCGGCCAGGACTGTCCTCTCGCCACCGACTAGGCCACCCCGCCCTGCTGTGCAGAGCCCTCCGTAGCGCCACCTGGCTCACAGCGTGAGGGTGCGGGTGGCTCGGCCAGGCGTTCCACTTGGGTCCAGCCGGCCCAGCCGCGCTCGCGCATCATGTCCAGCAGCCGCTGCGCACGCGGGTCTGCCTCGAGGGGAAGTGCGTCCAGGAGGCCGACCGCCAGATCGTCTTGCGCCACCTCGCCGAGGTCGAGCTCGCCGGCGGTGTACGCCTGCTCGGCCAGGGCGGCCATGATGTCGGCGGCTTCCTCCAGACGCGGGTCGTCGGCCGCGTCGCTTTCGATGAGCTCCGACAGGACCCGATAGAGCCGGACGAGTCGCGGGTCATCGAGCTGGGCGTGCTTCGCGGACATGATCTCGCGGATCCGATCGGGCCAGAGGGCCGCGACCAGGATCCAGCCGTCCCGCTCGCCCTCCACCATCGGCTCTGACGCCCCGATCTCCCGGAGCCGATCGAGATAGGAGATCACTTCCGGTGGAAGCGCCAGGCTGTCCCCGGCGGCGAGCTGCGCGATCTGCTCGCGGCTGCTTTCGAGCTGTTCGATCTGCTCGCGCAGGTGGCCGTCGATTTGCTGGAGCGCTTCGGCAAAGGCCGAGGTGTCGGCTTCGAGCATCCGACCGATCTGGGACAGCGGCACGCCGGCATTGGCGAGGGTGCGGATCTTGATGAGGGACACGACCGCTCGCGCGCCGTACCACCGGTAACCCGACGCGTCCCGCTCCGGCTCGGGCAGGAGGCCGATCTGGTGGTAGTGCCGTACCGCGCGCACCGTGACGCCGGCGTACGCCGCCAGTTGTCCGATCGTCAGCATGCTCTGATCCTGCCCTCGACGCGCCCGGGCCCGCTCGGCGCCGGCTCAGGAGATCCTGCGACGGTACGAGATGCCGGCGAACAGGTAGGCGATGACGAGGATGCCGGCGCACCAGGCGAGGGCGGTCCAGATGCCGGAGTCGACCGGCTGCTGCGTGAACAGGGCCCGGATCGTGTTGACGATGGAGGTCACCGGCTGGTGCTCGGCGAAGGCGCGCACCGGGCCGGGCATGGTGCCGGTGGGCACGAAGGCCGAGCTGATGAACGGCAGGAAGATGAGCGGGTAGGCGAACGCGTTCGCGCCGTCCACGCTCTTGGCGGTGAGGCCGGGAATGACGGCGACCCATGTCAAGGCCAGCGTGAACAGGAGGAGGAGGCCGGCCACCGCGAGCCATGCCGGTACCCCCGCCGACGAGCGGAAGCCCATCAGGAGGGCGACGCCGACGACGACCACGAGCGAGATCGCGTTGGCTGCCAGCGAGGTCAGCACGTGCGCCCGCAGCACGGACGACCGTGCGATCGGCATGGACTGGAACCGCTCGAAGATCCCGCCCTGCAGGTCGGCGAAGAGGCGGAACGCGGTGTAGGAGATGCCCGACGCGATGGTGATGAGCAGGATGCCGGGCAGCATGTAGTTCACGTACGAGACCGTCCCGGTGTCGATCGCGCCGCCGAGCACGTAGACGAACAGCAGCATCATGGCGATCGGAGTGATCGCGGTCGTGATGATGGTGTCCAGGCTGCGGGTGACGTGGCGCAGGGTCCGTCCCGTGAGGACGGCGGTGTCGGCGAAGAAGTGCGCGGCCATGGTCGTTCCTTACCTGTCTTCGCCGGCGTCGCCGACGACCGCGAAGAAGACGTCTTCGAGGGATCGCTGCTTCTCGACGTACTCGACCTTGACGGGCGGCAGCAGCCGTTTGAGCTCGGCCAGGGTGCCGTCGACGATGATCCGGCCCTGGTGCAGGATCGCGATCCGGTCGGCGAGCTGTTCGGCCTCGTCCAGGTACTGGGTGGTGAGCAGCACGGTCGTGCCGCCCTCGGCCAGCTCCTTGACGGCCTGCCACACCTCGACGCGCGCCTGCGGGTCCAGCCCGGCGGTCGGCTCGTCGAGGAAGACGACCGGCGGATCCCCGATGAGGCTCATCGCGATGTCCAGGCGGCGGCGCATGCCACCGGAGTACGTCGCCACCCTCCGGGCGCCCGCCTCGGTCAGCGAGAAGCGCCTCAGCAGGTCGTCCGCGATCGCGCCCGGGCCCTTGAGGTGCCGCAGCCTGGCGACCAGGACGAGGTTCTCCCGCCCGCTGAGGATCTCGTCGACCGCCGCGAACTGCCCGGTGAGGCTGATGGACTCGCGTACGTCGGCGGCCTGTGTCGCGACATCGAAGCCGTTGACCCGGGCGGTCCCGGTGTCGGCCTTGAGCAGCGTGGACAGGATCTTCACCATGGTGGTCTTGCCCGCCCCGTTCGAGCCGAGCAGGGCGAAGACGCTGCCCCGCGCCACGTCGAGGTCCACGCCGCGCAGCACGCGCAGTTCCTTGTACGACTTCTCCAGGCCCTGCACGTGGATCGCAGGCCCCTGGACCTGACCGGTTGCCGGAGGGATGCTCATGACGGCCAGCATGGAGGGTTGACGCAGCGTCAGGGTCAAGCCCGCGGGGCGGTTTCGTTCACTCGATCCGCAACGCCGTGCCTTGTCACCGCGCCCGCCTCCTGGGAGCGGGACTCAGGTGATTTGGAGCGCTTCCTTGGTGGACGGGTCGGAAGACCCGCGCGGACCGTGCCATTCCAGGAGGAGGACGGTGGCGTCGTCGTCGAGGCGGCCGGAGTGGTGGTCCAGGATGCTGCGGACGAGGCGGCGGAGGGTCTCGGGTACGGGGAGGCCGCCGGCGTTGTGGCGGATGATGAAGTCGACGAAGCGGTGCAGGCCGAACTCCTGGCCCTGGGCGTTGCGGGCTTCGATGATGCCGTCGGTGTAGAGCAGGATCCGGTCGCCCGGTTCGAGCTGTTCCTGGCACAGGTCGGCGATGTCGCCCAGGCCGGTGCCCAGCGGGCAGGCCGGTGCGCACTCCAGGGTGGTGACCCAGCGTCCGCCGCGGATGACGACCGGCGGGGGATGGCCGTGGTTGGTCCACGACAGCAGGCCGGTGCGGGTGTTCAGTTCCGCCAGCACCCCGGTGACGAATCCGCCGGAGTCGAACTGGCGGGTCAGGACCTCCTCGATCGCCTGGCCGGTCTCGACGAGGCCGGCGCCCTGGAGGCGGCTGTTGCGGCAGACCGCCACGGCCAGGTTCGCGGTCAGCCCGGACGTGGTGTTGTGGCCCATGGCGTCGAAGACCGACAGATGGACGATGTCGCCGGCCAGGCCGTAGTCGAAGGCGTCGCCGCCGAGCTTGTAGGCCGGTTCCAGGGCCGCGCCGATGACCATGCGGTCGTTGGCGAAGGTCAGCGGCGGCATCAGGCGCCACTGCATCTCGGCCGAGACCGTCATGGACTGGGTCCGCACCAGCCGGGCGTAGGTGTCGCTGTGCGGGGTCTTGCTGACGATCAGCAAGGCCACCAGGCCCGCCAGCCGCCGCAGAGTCCGCTGGGCGTTCTCGTCGCCATGGCCGGCGGTGGCGCGCATGACCCCGATCCGCTCGGTCCCGTCCAGCAGCGGTACCCACCACAGGTCGGTGCCGGCGTCGGCGGACTGCCCTTGCACCGGCTCCACGTTCTGGAAGGCCCGCCCGGCCAGCGTCCCCTCGATCCGCAGCTCCGCCACCGCGTCATCGGCGCCGGGAGGGTCCTCGTCCCGTCCGGTCAGCAGGCGCAGCACGTTCTGCTGCAGGTCCACCACGTAGATCAGCACGTCCCGGAACCCGGCGCCGCCCGCGTACTCGGCCACCGCGGTCGGTATCTGCTGCATCGACATCAGGTGACTGGCATCGATCAGTTCCCCGAGTAGTCGCCGCTCAGGGTCCGGCGCCATGGCTCCCCATCGTCAGAACCTCACCATTCGCGCGTCGTCGCGAAAGCCGTGCGCCACGACCCCGGGCCGCACGGCACGTTCCTCCTGTGCCCTGCGATTCAGGTGGGGAAACAGGGTGGCCGCGAGTCCCGCAGGTGCGAAGGCCGGCCCTTCAGGCGCCGGCATCCGGAGTGTCCGGGCGGGCGAGGGAGGCGAGGAGCGCCCGGGTGGCCACGGCTGCCGCCTGGCGCGGATCGTGGCCGGACGGCTGCGCGTGGAAGCGGTTCCATTCCTCCGCCGTTTCCTCGACCGCCTGCCGGAACGACTTCTCCATGTGCCCGGCGGCCAGCAGACCGGCGGCGGCGACGAGGGGACGGGCCCAGTCCAGGCCTTCCACGGTCGCCGTGACCTCCACCGTCCACCGGTCGCGCCGTGCCGGGGCTCCGGTCACGGTCAGGACCGCCCGCGCCAGAGGGTGGGCGGCGGTCGCGGTGAGGGCGGGCGCCTTGTCGGCCGCGTCCCACCAGCGGTCGAGGTCGCCTTCGCCCTCGCATGTGAAGCGCGTGAGGGCCTCCCACGACCCCGTCTCTCGCTTCGTGACCGAGGCTCGGAGGGCGGCCGATCCCCGCGTGCTGCAGAGTTCGCCCCAGCCCTGGTACGACTCTTCCGGAACGGTGAATTCGACACGGGTCAGGCCTGCGGGCTCCCACGACACGACGTCCACCTGCACCGGCTCCTGCGGTTCTTCGGTTTCGGCGGGGACGGCGATCCGATACTGCGCGCCGGACTCGATGTGCTCGCCCCGTACCAGCCGGACGTCCGCGGAGGGTTCGGCCTCGTCGACGAGCCGGGCGTCCTTGAAGCGCAGTCCGGCGATCTCCTCGTGCAGAGCCGTCGCGAAGTCCTCGGCCCATTGGCGGGTCACGCCGGTGACCGTGACCTGGTGCCGGAACGTCAGGCGCTCCTGCCGTTCGCGCCTTTCACGTCCGGTGACGTCGGGAACGGCGTCGTTCCAGGTGGACACGGCCGTGTCGATCGCTTCGGCGAAGGCGCGCCGGATGCGCGGCCGGGTGAACAGAAGCCCGGCCGCGGCGAACGGGCGCAGCAGCCGGCGTCCGCGGACGTCGACCGTGGTCCTGGTCTTCCAGCGCTTGCGGCCGCCTGCCTCGCCGCGTGTCAGCCGCACGGAGGCGAAGGCGAGCGGATGCCGAACGGTCAGGGTGAAGGGCGGCGGCCGCCGGCTCCCGCCCGCCGGAAGCGACCACCAGTCCTGGAGTCGCGCTTCGCCTTCCCAGCTCGCGCGCTGCAGCCCGCGCAGCGGACCGGGCCCCTGGTAGGAACCCTCGACGCGTACGGAATGGAGGCGCTGACCTTCCGTACGCAGCCGCACGGTCATGGTGGCGAGGTGGCCGGCGATGGTGACGGTGATGTGGACGCGTCGCTCGTTGGTCTTGTCCTGGGGGAGGAGCTCCACGTCGACGGTTCCGGCCTTGCCGCTCTTCTTGCGGCCGTCCGCCGATTCCGCCGGGGGCAGTTCGATGGTGTAGCAGGCGCCGGGGGCGAGATGTTCACCCTCGACCAAGTGGATATCGCCGAGGACACCGTCCCCGATGAGAAGCCCATCCCTAGAGAAGCGAAGGCCCTCCAAGGCGTTCAGCAGATCGCGGGTCACCTCGTCGAACAGGGAACGGGGAACGACGGCGAGTTCGGCGGAACGCTTGAATCTGGCCACGGCGGATCATCCTGCCACATGGATACCAGCCCATACCGGCCCTGACCGGCTCACGGACGGCGCCCGGTTCCATGGCCAGGCCGCGAACGAAGGCCGGACCCCTTCCCGGGGCCCGGCCTTCAAACCGTCCGGGGCTAGCGGGTGAGGAGGTTGCGGCGCAGCTGCGCCTGCGTGCGCGGGTGCAGGCCAAGGCCGTAGCGGAGGTAGCGGTCGACCGAGCCGTACGAGCGCTTCACCTCGGTCAGGGCGGCGGCCAGGTAGTTGGAGCGCACTTCCTGCATGGGGGTCAGCAGCTCGGGGTTCTGCATGTAGCCGGCCGCCTTGAGACCGTCGCGGGCGGCGGCGTCGGCGGTACGGCGGTAGTCGTTGGACAGCAGGAAGTCGTACGCGGCGGTGCGGTGCGAGACGCCCAGGGCGCTGAGCAGCAGGTAGCTGGTCCAGCCGGTACGGTCCTTGCCGCTGGTGCAGTGGAAGACCAGCGGGGTCCGGTCCCGGTCGGCGAGTTCCTCGAGCGTACGGCCGAAGGAGGCGCGGGACTCGGGGTCGGTCACGAAGCTGCGGTAGAGGCCCTCCATGATCCGCTCGCCCCGGCCGTTGCCGAGCACGGCCTCCTGGCGGACGGGGTCCTTGCCGGCGATGGCGCCGGTCAGCTCGGCGTACATGCCGGTGTCGCTGATCGGACGCTCGGTGACCGCAAGCCCCGCGGGCAGCCGGTCGGCGCCGTCGACGCTGACCTCCAGCGGCGTGCGGTAGTCGACGATCCGCTCGATGCCCAGCCGGGTGAGCTCGGCCAGGTCGGCGTCGGTGGCGTGGTTGAGGGCGTCGGCGCGGTACGCCACGCCCTTCTTGACGTGGAAGCCGTTGAACGTGCGGTAGCCGCCGACATCGCGGAAGTTGACCGTGCCCTGGAGCAGGTCCGTCGGGGTCTGGACCTGCTGGACGGCGGGTGGGGCGGGCGGCGCCGCGTGCGCCGCGGGGGCGATCATCAGGCTGCCGGCGGTCAGCGCGGCGACGCCGAGTGCGGGTACGAAACGCATGGTGGGCTCCCAGGGGGTGAACGGTCGCCCGAATGTAAGACAGCTCACTCAGCCCGGCGGAGACGGCTTCCCGGTGAGCGGGAGACCGGTCACCGCAGGCCCGTCGCGGCAGGCTCGGCGCGCATCACAGCAGGCCCTGCTCGCGGACGAGCTTGGGCGTCCAGATGACCTTGCCCAGGAGCGCGCCGGCGCCGGGGGACGAGGCGAGCCAGACGATCGCGGCGGCGGGGGCCTCCTCCGGAGTGGGGTCGAAGCCCTTGCCGGCGATCGTGGCGGTACCGCCCCGGGCGGCGCCCGCCTCGGTGATCACGAAGCCGGGGTCGAGATTGAACGCCCGGATCCCCTTGGAGAGATATTCGGCGTTGACCGCGCCGGCCAGCCGGCCGAAGGCCGCCTTGGAGGCGGAGTAGGCCACGCCCCAGCCGCCCTCGCCCGGCGGGGCGGGCGGGTCGGTGGTGGCCGAGCCGGAGCACAGGTTGACGATGGTGCCGCCGCCCTGCTCCAGCATCCGGGGGATCACCGCCTGGAGGAGCGCGATCTGGTGCAGGTAGTTGCCGGTGATCGTCCGGGCGGCCACCTCGGGATCGAGATCCAGGAACCGGGCGTGGTTCCCGGCGATGTGCGCGACGGCGTTGTTGACCAGCAGGTCGATGCGGCCCCACTCGCGGTGCACCGTGTCGGCCGCCGACCGGACGCTCGCGAGGTCGAGCAGGTCCATCCGTACGGGCAGGGCCCGGCCGCCGAGCGCCTCGATCTCGGCCCGGGTCGTGCTCAGGCTGCCGGGGACGGCGATGGCGTCGCCTTCCTGGCGGGCCGGGATCCGGCCGTCGCCCTCCTCGACGGTACGGGCCGTGAACGCGACGTCGTAGCCCGCGCCGGCCAGGGCCAGGGCCGTACGGCGGCCGATCCCGCGGCTCGCGCCGGTGACCAGGGCTACCGGGGTGGACGGCATCCGTACCTCCTCGTTCGGGTCCGTCGATGAGATCGGAACGCGTCCGGTTGTGGCCTGCGTCTCCCGATCAGTGGGACGGTTCGGCGCGGCCGCGCGAGGGCGGGCTCTAACTTTCGGCCATGACGCTGAATCTCGCGAACCTCTACGAGGCCGTGGCCGCCGCCGTCCCCGACCGTACGGCCGTGATCTGCGGCGAGCGCAGGCTGACGTTCGCGGAGCTGGACCGGCGGGCCAGCGGGCTGGCGCACCGCATCCGGGCGGCCGGCGTCGAGCCGGGCGGGCATGTGGGCGTGCAGATGCTCAACGGGGTCGAGTACGTCGAGACGCTCCTGGCGTGCTTCAAGGTCCGCGCGGTTCCCGTCAACATCAACTACCGGTACACCGACCGGGAGCTGCAGTACCTCTACACCGACGCGAATCTGGTCGCGCTGGTCATCGACGAGGACTTCACCCCCGCCGCCGCCCGGGTGGCGGCGGACTGTCCCGAACTGCGCCAGGTCATGGTGGTACGGAACGAGGACGAGGGCGAGGCCGTCACCTGGCCCGATCACGTCGGCCTCGACGACTACGACGCGAGCCCCGAGGCGACCGCCCCGCTGGCCGCCGAGCGTACGGCCGACGACCGTTTCATCCTCTACACCGGCGGGACCACCGGGATGCCCAAGGGCGTGGTCTGGCGGCACGAGGACTTCTACATGGCCGCCCTGCGCGGGGGCAATCACGGCGGCGACCCGCACCTCACCTCGGAGTCGCTGGTCGCGGCCGCGCTGGCGGGCACCGGGATCGGCTACCTGATCACGGCGCCGCTGATGCACGGCGCGGCCGTCTACACGCTGCTGACGGCGCTGTTCACCGGGTCGAGCGGGATCCTGATGCGCCGGTACGACCCGATCGAGACGCTGCGGCTCATCGACCGCGAGAAGGCCACGATCGTCACCGTCGTGGGCGACGCCATCGCGCGCCCGCTGGCCGACGCGGTCCGCGCGCACGGGGACGAGTACGACCTGGGCTCATGGGTGGTGCTGGGCTCCGGCGGTGCGATCCTGTCGCGCAGCGTCCAGGAGGAGCTCGCCGAACTGCGGCCCGGGATCTTCATCATGAACGCGTTCGGCGCCTCGGAGTCGGGGGCCGACGGCAGCATCAGCGTCGGCGCCGACGGCCTGATGCGGCTCGCCCCCGATCCGCAGGTCACCGTGGTCGACACCGGGATGAAGCCGGTCGCGCCCGGATCCGGCGAGACCGGCTACCTGGCGCGGACCGGGCATGTTCCGCTCGGCTACCACAACGACCCCGAGAAGACCGCCCGCACGTTCCCGGTCATCGACGGGACGCGCTGGACGGTCCTGGGCGACCTGGCACGGATCGAGACCGACGGCTCGATCGTGGTGCTGGGACGGGGCTCGGGCTGCATCAACACCGGGGGAGAGAAGGTCTTCCCCGAGGAGGTCGAGCAGGCCCTCAAGTCGCACCCGGCCGTGATGGACGCGCTGGTGGCCGGCGTCCCCGACGAGCGTTTCGGTGAACGGGTCGCGGCCGTCGTCGAGCCGCGCCCGGGCGTCGCTGCGCCCGAGATCGAGGAGCTGCGCACGCACTGCCGTACGCAGCTGGCGGGCTACAAGATCCCGGCGTCGATCACGTTCACCGACGCGATCGTGCGCTCGCCCAGCGGCAAGGCCGACTACCGCTGGGCCAAGCGCGTCCTGGGCGGTGCCACCGGCTGACGCCTCGCGGACGGGCTCTGGCCGATGCCTGGGCACGGGCTCGGCTGATGCGGCAGGCTCGGGCTCGGCCGCCGGTCAGTTGAGCCCGTCGCTGCCGTCCTCGCTGGACTTGCCCCTGGCGGTACTGCCGCCGGTGGCGGTCGCGAACCCGTTGATGAGCAGCCGCCAGGACACCTCGCCCGGCGGGAAGCGGTAGTGGATCCGCCAGCTGCTGCGCTGCGGCCACGCCGGCACGGTGACGACCTTCCGCCACGGCAGCTTCACGTCCTTCAGCGTCGTGCTCCGGCCGTTCACGGTGTAGGTCAGCGAGGTCAGCACGACGGTGCCGGTGACGAAGAACTCCATCGTTCTGGTGGCCGGCGCCGTCGTCCGTACGACGGGTGACGTCTTCGGCGAGGCGGCGCCGGTCGGAGGATCCGGAGCCCGTACGGCCACGACGGCGGCCCCCGCACCCGACGCGAGAAGGACGGCGGCGGCCCCGATGGGCAGCAGTACGCGGCGGCGGGGTTTCAGCGGGCGCGGTTGCGGCGGGTTCTCCGCCTCCCGCCGGCGCTCGCCGATCCTCGCCGCGACCGGGGCCGGAAGCCAGGAGGCGTCGTCGGCCCGGCCGTCCGGGGCCATCGCGGCGAGCCGCTCGGCCAGCCCGGCGGCGTCCGGACGGCGGGCCGGATCGCGGTCCAGGCAGCCGGCGATCAGCGCCCGCAGGTCCTCGTCCGCGATGCCGTCCAGCCGGGGCGCCTCCGACTCGACCCGGAACATCTTCACGTGCCACGGCCCCTCGCCGAACGGCTCGGCGCCCGTACAGGCGTAGGCCAGCGTCGAGCCGAACGAGAAGACGTCGCTCGCCGGCCCGATCGCGCCGCCCGCGACCTGCTCCGGCGACATGAACCCCGGCGACCCGGCTCGGACACCCGGGTGCGTGATGGTGGCCGCGTCCGCCGCGCGGGCGATCCCGAAGTCGATCACGCGCGGGCCGTCCAGGGTCAGCAGCACGTTCGCGGGCTTCAGATCGCGGTGCACGATGCCGGCACCGTGCAGTGACATCAGCGCTTCGGCGATCCCCGCCGCCAGCGGCCGTACGGCGGCGGCCGGAAGGGCACCGGTCTCCTGGACGGCCTCCCGCAGCGACACCGCGGGCAGGAACTCGGTGACCAGCCACGGGACCTCCGCGTCCGGACCGGCGTCGATCACCGGCGCGGTGAACCCGCCGCCCGCCGCCCGCGCCAGCACCGCCTCGCGCCGGAACCGGTCCCGGAACTCAGCGTCCCCGGCCAGTTCGGTGTGCACCAGCTTGATCGCCACGGCCCGGCCGCCCGCCGAGCGCCCGAAATAGACCACGCCCATGCCGCCGGACCCGATTCGCGCCAGGACGCGGTAGCCCCGGCCCTCCGGCCCGATCGTCGGTGGGTCGCCCGGCTCAAGGGGCAGCATGCGTTCCCCCGGCGGCCGGAGGGGCGAGGGCGTGGACGTGGCCGTCCCGGGTACCGATGAACGCCAGAGCGCCTGCGCTCACCGGCCCCGAGCCGAGCGTCACGTCGGCGCCGTGGCTCCACAGGACGCGCCCGCTCGCCGCGTCCAGCGCGTACACGTTCCGATCGGTGCACCCCACGTACAGCGTTCCGCCGGACAGTCCGAGCGTGTTGCCCCGGCCGTACCGGGAGGCTTCGGCGCCGCCCAGCCGGCGCGACCAGACCGTTCGGCCCGTGGCGGCGTCGAGCGCGAGGACGTCGCCGTTCCCGACGGCGGTGTAGACGATCCCGCCGCCCACCTGCATGAAGGACCCTGCCCCGGACCCAGGCCGCTGCCAGGCGCGCTTCCCGTCGTCCGCGCGTACGGCGTGCAGCGTGCCGCGCCTGTCGCAGGAGAAGACCATGCCGCCGCCGATCGCCACGTCCGTGCCCTGATCCATCGCGTACGTCCACCGCGTCCGGCCGTCGCGAGCGCCGAACGCGGTGAGCACGCGATCGTCCACGCCGGCGATGTGGCCGGCATCGGCGGCGAGGCCGTTCTCCACGCTCACCTTCGCGCTCCAGCGCACCTCGCCGTCGTCCCGTCCCAGCGCCTTCACCGGGCCGTCGCCGAAACAGACCACCGACCCCGCGACCACGGGGCCGGGGAACGGGAGTTCGCTGAACGGGGGCTTGTACGTCCAGAGGGACTTGCCGGAAGCCGCGCGGACCGCATGGACGACGGGCGCATCCTCGGCGCCCACCAGATACACCGTGTCACCGGCGGCGGCCACGCCGCGCACGCCCCGCTTCCACAAGACCTTGCCGGACGCCGCGTCCAGCGCGCTGACGTCGTTCTCGGTCCTGGCCAGCACCACGCCATCCGCCGCGAGCAGTTCGGGATAGTAGTCGCTGACCTTCCGCTTCCAGCGCGGCACCGGCCGCGGCGTCGCCACCGTCGCTGACCGGGACGGCGCCGCCCCCGCCGGTCTCTTGTCGTCCGGGCGGTCCCACAGCAGCGCGCCCAGACCCCCGGCGGTGGCCAGGACGGCCGTGCCGGCCCCGGCGATGAGCACCCTCCGGCTCGGCCCCCGGACCGGCGTAGGAGCAACGGCCTCCGGCTCGTCCGGTGGCGGGCTCGCCGTGGCCGTACGGCGGTCGATCTCCTCCGCGACCGGCACCGGCAGCCAGCCGGTGCCCTGCAGCGACACCTCGTCCCCGTCCCAGGAACCGAGCCGTTCCAGTACGTCCGGGGCCGTCGGCCGGTGCTCGGGGAGAGGTGCCAGGCAGGCCAGGATCAGCTCGCGCAGCGCGCCTTCGGGGACCCCGCCCAGCTCCGCCTGGACGGTCATCACGCGGTACAGCTTGGAGCGCATCGGGCCCGTACCGAACGGCTCCGCCCCGCTCGCCGCGTACGCGAGCATCGCCCCCAGGGTGAATATGTCGCTCGCCGGACCGACGTCGCCGCCCTTCACCTGCTCCGGCGACATGAACCCGGGCGTGCCGATCGGGGCACCGGCACGCGTGATGGCGGTGCCGTCCTCGGGCCGGGCGATCCCGAAGTCGATCACCCTCGGCCCGCCGGCGGTGAGGATCACGTTCGCCGGCTTCAGATCGCGATGCACCACGCCCGCGTCGTGGATGGCCGCGATCGCCTCCGCCAGCCCCACGGCCAGCGCGCGCACCGCGTCCACCGGCATGGCGCCGAAGGACCGTACCGCCTCCTGCAGCGACGGCCCCGGCAGGTAGGCGGTGACCAGCCAGGGCGAGGCCGCCTCGGGATCGGCGTCCAGCACCGGCGCGGTGAACGTCCCGGTCACCTTGCGCGCGGCGGCCACCTCGCGCCGGAACCGGGCGCGGTACCGGGGCTCACCGGTGAACCCCTGCCGGATCACCTTGACCGCGACCAGCCGTCCGCCGCGCGACCGTCCCAGGTAGACCACGCCCATCCCGCCCGCACCCAGCCGGGACAACAGCCGGTAGGGCCCCACCTGGCCCGGATCGTCCGCTCGCAGCGACTCCAACCGTCGTCCTTCCCCACCGCACGAATCCCACCGTACGAATCCCGCCGTGCACACCGCGTGTCCGCCTCCAGGAGACTAGAAGATCTCGCAGACCCCGGCGAGCGCTTTGCCCAGGATGTCCCGGGCTCCTCCCGCCGGAATTAATGCGTTGCCCCTTCGCGAATGGCCGGGCATGGTGGTGGGAGATCAGTGAGGAATGGTGCAACGGCAGCACACCGCGCTCTGGACGCGGCGATTCAGGTTCGAATCCTGGTTCCTCAGCGGCTCTTTAGCTCAGGGGCAGAGCACCCGGTTGAAGCCCGGGACGCCGAGGTTCGATTCCTCGAGGAGCCACGCCTTCGTAGCTCAGACGGCCAGAGCGACCGCCTCGTAAGCGGTAGGCCGCCGGTTCGATTCCGGCCGAGGGCTCGCGAGCACGACCGATATCCCGGAGCCCGGCCCGTCGTGTCCTGGAAGCGCCGATGACGCGCCCGCGCACTCCCCTGTAATGGATCGCATGTGTCCTCATGGCTTACATCCTGCTACGGTAATCGGTATAAGTCGACTGTATGCCTTACGAAGGGAGAGCGGGATGGGCGTGCGCAGCGGGTCCGCGGCATGGCGGCTGCCGGAACGGGTGGACGTGCCGGGCGGCGAGGTCGCCACGGGAACGTTCGGCGAAGGGCCGCCGGTGATCCTGGTCCATGGCACTCCGGCCTGGTCCTACCTGTGGCGTGAGGTCGTCCCGGTCCTGGCCCGCCGCCATACCGTGCACGTGTGGGACATGCTCGGGTACGGCGACTCCCGGCTCGCGGAAGGCGCCGTCCCGTCGATCGACCTGCAGGCTCGTACGCTGGCCGGGCTCATCGAGCACTGGGGGCTCGCACGGCCGAGCCTGGTCGGGCATGACATCGGCGGGGGAGTGGTGCTGCGGGCGCATCTGGTCCACCGGGTCCCGGTCCGCGGTATCGCGCTGCTGGACGCCGCCGTTCTCGGACGATGGAACACCCCGTTCACCGAGCACATGCGGCGCTACCAGGAGGCGTACCGGACGATGCCGCCGCACGTGTTCGCCGACATCATCGCCGCGCGCCTGCGTACCGCCACGCACCGGGAGATGGCGGCCGCCGACGCGCACGCCTATCTGGCTCCATGGGCCGGAGCGGCCGGTCAGGGACGCTGGGTCGACCAGGTCGCCGGAGTCACCGACGACGACACCCGCGAGGTGGCGGCCCGGCTGGGCGAGATCGGCGTGCCCGCGCTGGTGCTGTGGGGCGAACGGGACCAGTGGCTCGATCCCGCCACGGGCGACCGCCTCGCCGCCGCGATCCCCGGTGCGCGCCGTACGAGGATCGCCGGCGCCGGGCACTTCCTCCCCGAGGACGCGCCCCGCGCGACGGCGGACGCGCTGTCGGCGTTCCTTGCCCACATGCCCGCCGACCCCTGATTCAGGGAGGCGCCGCGGTGCCGCTGGTGAATCGGGCGCCGAACGGGGAAGGGCGCCGCTATGACCGAGACACGGGGGCCCGTCCAGCGGGCCGACTACGACCGGGTGGCCGTCATCACCGGCGCGGACTCCGGTATCGGCCGCGCGACCGCGGTGGCGCTGGCCGAGCAGGGCTTCGATGTGGGGATCACGTTCCACTGCGACGCGGAGGGCGCCGCGCGGACCGCCGAGGAGGTGCGCGGGCACGGGCGGCGGGCGGCCGTACGGCGGCATGACCTGGGCGAGCCGGTCAGCGCCGCCGGGGTCGTGGACGAGCTCGCGGGGGAGCTGGGCGGGATCGGCGTGCTGGTCAACAACGCGGGGACCGGCAGCTCCCGCCCGGTGATCGACATGGACTACCAGGAGTGGCGGTCGGTGCTGGCGGTCGATCTGGACGGGGCGTTCCTGTGCGCCCAGGGAGCGGCCCGGCTGATGCGCGACCGGGGGGCGGGCGGCCGGATCGTGAACGTGACCAGCGTGCACGAGGAGTACCCGCTGATCGGCTCCGGCCCGTACTGCGCGGCCAAGGGCGGGCTGCGGATGCTCTCGCGGGTGCTGGCGCTGGAGCTGTCCCGGTACGGGATCACGGTGAACACGGTCGCGCCGGGCGAGATCGCCACGCCGATGACCGGCCAGGACAACCGGCCGCCGGAGGAGGGCAGCCGTCCCGGCTATCCGCCGGGACGGCCCGGCGATGCGCGGGAGGTCGCGTCGGCGATCGCGTTCCTGTGCGGGCCGGGCGCGTCGTACATCACGGGCGCGTCCCTGTTCGTGGACGGCGGGCTCGGGATCATGGGACCTCAGGCGGCCGAGTCGCTGACCTCCGAAAGCTGGCGTGACCTCGAATGATATGCGGATCAGTATGAGCGGTCGTCCCATATCAATATTGGACATGGGTGGCGGTGTCTGGTCTTCTACTCCACGATGATCGTTAGAGAGAGGAACCGGATGCGGCACATCGAGGAAGAACGCGTCGCCCGTCGCCGTGCGGGGCGCGGAGCCAGGGCGGGGCTTGCGGCGCTGGCGGCGGCGGCCCTGTTCGGCGGGGTGGCGGCGTGCGGTGCGGACGCGGCCCCGGCCTCCCGCGTCGCGGCGTCGCAGAGCGCGGCTCCTGCGGCTCCCGCAGCTCCCGCGGCCGTCCGCCAGGGGGAGGTGCGCGAGCAGCTGCGCAAGCTCGAAGCGTCCTACAAGGGACGCATCGGCATGTACGCCGTGGACACCGGCACGGGCGCGAAGGTCGCCTACCGCGAGCGTGAGCGGTTCCCGATGCTGTCCACCTTCAAGGCGGTCGCGGCCGCCGGTGCCCTGGACAAGGCGCGCCGGACCGACCCGGGGCTGATGGAACGCCGCGTGTACTGGAAGGCCGAGGAGGAGGTCGACTACTCGCCGCGCACCGAGGGCAAGGGCGAGGAGGGCATGACCGTCGCGGAGCTGTGCGAGGCCGCCATCACCTACAGCGACAACACCGCCGGGAACATGGTGCTGAAGCAGCTCGGCGGCCCGGCCGGGCTCACCCGCTACTTCCGCTCGCTCGGCGACCCGGTCTCCCGGCTCGACCGGTGGGAGACCGACCTGAACATCTGGGCGCCGGGGGAGAAGCGCGACACCACGATGCCCGCGTTCATCGGCCGCGACCTGCAGCGGCTCACCACCGGGGACGCGCTGGCCAAGCCGGACCAGGCGCGCCTCAACGGGTGGCTGAAGGCCAACACCACCGGTGACAAGCGGATCCGCGCGGGCCTGCCCGGCTGGACGGTCGGCGACAAGACCGGCACGGCCAACGACTCCTACGGTTCGGCGAACGACATCGCCATCGCGTGGCCGCCGTCCGGTGGCGCCCCGATCGTCATCGCGATCTACACCGGCCGCAACGACCCCGGGGTGGCGAGCGACGATTCCGTCCTGGCCCGTACCGCGACCATCGCGGCCCGCGGACTCGGCAAGATGTCCTGACATCCGGAAGGTGATGCTCCGCCGGATCGGCCTGGCCGATCCGGCGGAGCTCGTGGGGTCAGGGCAGGTCGAACGAGCCGTGCCGGCCGGCCCCCGCAGCGAACCGGGCCGCCCCGTCCAGGGCGTCGGCCGACAGCGAGACCTGGCCGTGCCGGAACTCGCCGGCCAGCGCGGCCCGCTCGTCCAGTCCCTCCTGGTCGAGCACCGAGGCACGGTCGCGGAGCATGCACGTCTGCGGGAACGCAGCGATCCCGGCCGCCAGCTCGCGCGCCGCCGCCAGCGCCTCGCCGGCCGGTACGAGCCGGTTGACCAGGCCGATGTCGTACGCTTCGGCCGCGTCCACGGGACGTCCGGTGAGGATGAGGTCCATCGCCCGGCTCTGCCCGATCAGCCGGGGCAGCCGTACGGTGCCGCCGTCGATCAGCGGGACGCCCCAGCGGCGGCAGAACACCCCGAACACCGCGCTCTCGTCGGCCACCCGCAGGTCCGCCCAGAGCGCCAGCTCCAGCCCGCCGGCCACCGCGTGCCCGCTGATCGCCGCGATCACCGGCTTGGTGAGCCGCATCCGGGTCGGCCCCATCGGGCCGTCGCCATCGGGTTCGACCCGGTTGCCCCGGCCCTCGCTGAAGGCCCGCAGGTCGGCGCCCGCGCAGAAGGTGCCGCCTTCGCCGTACAGGACGGCGACGGCGGCGCCGGGATCGGCGTCGAACGCGCGGAACGCGCCGGCCAGCGCCGCGGCGGTCGGGCCGTCCACCGCGTTGCGGCGCTCCGGCCGGTCGATCCCGATCAGGGTGACCGTCCCGTCCTGGCTCGTGACGACGCTCATCGCGCGGCACCGTCCTCGCGGCCGGCCCGCAGCGGACCGCGCCGAGCGCGGCACGTGTCCGCCTGTCCTGATGTGTCCCTATGTTCGGCCATGGCCCATTGTCAGCCGCCGGCGGCCCTGATCCGCGTCCGGGCCGACTCCAGGTCGGGGGCGACGTCGATGTCGCGGGTGACCCCGGCGATGTCGCAGATCTTGCGGACGATGCCGCGCTCCGGCAGCACCACCACCAGCGGGACGCGCGCCGCCTCGGTCCGGGCCCGGGTACGGAAGATGATGTTCGGCCCGCTGGAGTCGCAGAACGTGCACGCGGTCAGATCGAAGACGACGCCGGGCGTCCCGGCGCGGACCAGCCGCAGCGCCTGGGCCAGGATGTCGCCGGCGTTGCTCAGGTCGACCTCGGCGGGGAACGTGATCACTGCGGTGGCGGCCGATTCCGGGACCCGGGCGGCGTGCAGGTTCATCGCGGACCACTCCCTCCCGGCCCCATCGCCGGCATCGAAGGCCGATGACGTGGACCTTGGACGTGACTTGGACCTTAGACCCCGAAGCTGAGTCCAACCTGAAAGAAATGGTCAAATTCCGGGAGAAATCTGACAGGAAGGGGCATGTGGCGACGCCATGGAACGGCCTGGTGGCCGTCAGTGAGGGCCGTGGCCGGGGGGACCGAAACCTCCGGGCAGGCCGGAAACGGCATCGGATCGGCCGATACGGCCGAGGACGTCGATGATCGACGGCGCCCGGGGGCCAGGCGATGCGCCGCCGCCGGGTGAATATCCGGACGCGTTGGTCCGGTGCGCTTCTAGGGTGCGTCGCCCAGCCGATTATCCGGGGCCGATCACCAGGGCCGGCGACTCGGGCCGATCACTCGAAGACCCATGACTGCGAATGCTCGTGGCACTCGGGCCCGCTCTCGGACGCGGTCCGATCGGCCAGTTCCCGGGCCAGGACGCGGCATATCAGGTCATCGCCGTCGCGTTCCTCCAGCAGGGCGAGCAACTCGCCGATCTCGCCGGCGGTCAGCTCGCGTACCGCCTTCCCGGTCCAGCTCGGGCATGTCGGACTTTCCATGCGCACTCCCCCCGGTGTGCGCCCCCCTGGGGCGTTCCGCGCGCCGGTCCGACCCCCCGGCGGGCCGGCGCGCGGGGCTCAGCGTCGGCCGTCGAGGCTCCGGTCACGCAGGTCGGAGACGCTGCGGCCGGGGACGTCCCGGCCCAGGAGCCACGCGGTGAGCGTCGCGTGGTAGGCATCGAGCGAGCGCATCAGGGCCCGGCGGTCGGCGGGCTGCATGGGAATTGCGGCGATCTTGTTTCGCAGATCGTCGCGGGCCGTCTCCCACGACTCGCGAAGCTTTCCGGTCGCGTCGCTCATGCCCCCGACGGTAACAGGCGGTGGCGCCGGAAACGAAAAGATCTACCTCGGTAAAACCTTTTTCGAGGGTACTCGTCTCCCCTTTATGCAAGGTCGCGGTGATCTTTTTTTGCCTCCGGGCAATTGGTCGTTCATCACCGCCGTGGCCATCGGAGCGGAATGGTCCATTCGCTACGCCCGGTACGGCCAGGACCGCGACAAGCCAGACAATTGCGGGCGAATATAAATGTCGCTGTAGCGGTGAGTGACGCCGGCGGTGGCGAGCGTAGGGTGACCGATACCCCTGGGAAGACTGGGACACGGGTGACGCTGAGGCCCTGCGGTGGTAAATTCCTACAATCTCAGCAAGTCCCCCGGGGAAGAGCTCCGAGAGGACCCACGTGACGTGAAGCCACGGTTCTTGGTCAAGGGACCGGCCAGTTCCTGTTTCGACGGTTTGATCCGCCCCCAGACGCCCGCCACGCTGGCCGTCGATCCCGACGGCCGCGTCGTGCACTGGAGCTCCGCCGCCGCCGAGCTGTTCGGGCCGGCCGCGGGCGAGGCCATCGGCCGCCCCATCGTCGAGCTGGTCCGCGACGACCAGCACGAGCAGATCAAGACCGCGCTGGCCGAGGCCGCCGCCGGCCGCCGCTCCAAGGGCGTGCTGGCCGTCCAGTGCTGCGACACCTCCACCTGCGACATCGAGCTGTCCTGGGACCCGATGGACGGCGGCGGGCTGGTGGCGATCATCGCCAACCCCACGATGGAGCTGGGCACCGCGGGCGACACCGGCCGGGCGCGGCTGGCGCTGCTCAGCGAGGCCAGCATCCGGATCGGCAGCACGCTCGACATCCGCCGGACCGGCGCCGAGGTGATGGAGGTGGCCGTGCCGCGGCTGGCCGACGCCGCCGGGGTGCTGGTCCGCGAACGGCTCATCGCCGAGGACGAGTACCCGGGCCGCGACGGCGACGGCGAGACGGTGGTGCGCCGGATCGCGGCCGGCGACGCCGGCGGCCCCGGGACGGCCCGGTGGCGCGCGGAGTTCGCGCTCGACGAGCTGGCGGTCTACCCGGCGACCAGCCCGTACGCCCGCTGCATGGAGCTGGGCCAGGCGGTCACGTTCGGCGGCGGCCTGGCCGTGCCGCTGCGGGCGCGCGGCACGGTGCTCGGCTGCGTGGTGCTGGTCCGCGGGGACGGCCGTCCCGCGTTCGACAACCAGGACGTCACGCTCGCCGAGGAGCTGGCCGCCCGCGCCGCCGTGTGCATCGACAACGCCCGGCTGTACGACCGCGAGCGCCGCACGGCCCTGACGCTGCAGAGCAGCCTGCTGCCGACCGGCCTGCGGGAGCCGCTCGGCCTGGAGATCGCGCACCGCTACCTGCCGGCCAGCGACCTCACCGGCGTCGGCGGCGACTGGTACGACGTCATCCCGCTGCCCGGCGGCCGGGTCGCGCTCGTCGTCGGCGACGTGATGGGCCACGGCACCGGCGCCGCCGCGACCATGGGCCAGCTGCGCACGGCGGTGCGCACCCTGGCCGGCCTCGACCTGCCGCCCGAGGACGTGCTGCAGCGGCTGGACGCGATGATCGAGGGCATGGGCGGCATGCAGAACGCCACCTGCGTCTACGCCACGTACGACCCCGTCGGGCAGCAGTGCGCGGTGGCGCGGGCGGGCCACATCCCGCCGCTGATCCTGCGCCCGGACGGGAGCACCGAGGTCCTCGACTGCCCGCCCGGGCTGCCGCTGGGCATCGGCGGCGAGCCGTTCGAGACCCGCCGGGTGCGGCTCGGCGACGACTGCACGCTGGTGCTGCTGACCGACGGGCTGGTCGAGAGCCGCGACCGCGACATCGACGCGGGCATCCGGGTGCTGCGGCGGACCCTGGCGGGCCCGCGCCGCGGGCTCGAGCAGATCTGCGACGTCGCCATCGAGGCGCTGCGGCCCAACCACGACCGCGACGACATCGCGCTGCTGCTGGCCCGCGTGCGGCCGCTGTCGGCCGACCGGATCGCCGCGGTGACGCTGCCGCCGGAGCCGCGCTCGGCGGGCCGCGCCCGGCGCTTCGCCCGCGAGACGCTCGCGGAGTGGGGGCTGGACGGCCTGGCCTACACCGCCGAGCTGGCGATCGGCGAGCTCGCCGCCAACGCCGTCCGGCACGGCGCGGGCCCGATCGAGGTACGGCTGATGCGCGGCGCGGTCCTGGTCTGCGAGGTGGCCGACTCCTCGTCCGCACGGCCCGAGCCGCGCTGCCCCGACACCCTCGCCGAGGGCGGGCGGGGCCTGCAGATGGTCCGGGCGCTGGCCGCCCGCTGGGGCACCCGGACGCTGCCGCACGGCAAGATCGTCTGGTGCGAGATGCCGATCACGCCTCCCGACGTGCTGTGACCGGTCGCGTGGTCAGAGCACGGGGACAGGGCCCGTGGTCAGGGCCCGTGGTCGGAGTCCGCTGATCAGGACGGCGCGCTGCCGGTGAGGCGGTGCACGGGACGCGGGTAGCCCGGCTTGAACGCGATCCCCGGATCCCCGTCGCCGCCGGCGGGCGCGGGCGCTGGTGCGGGGGTGCTGACGGCGCCCGTCAGGCCGTCCGCCGCCGCGACGGCGTCGGTGGCGGCGGCGTCCATCGCGGCGGGCTCGCACGCGATCCGCGCGTTGAGGATCGCCCTTCCGGTACGGGCGACGAGCGCGTCCGGGGCGAGGTCCACGACCGGGGCGGCGCCGCCGGTGACGAATCCGGCCTTGGTCAGCCCGGCCGCGGTGTCGACGCTGATCTTGACATGACCCACGGCCCAGCCCGCCCGTTCCGCCGCCCGGGACAGATGGGCCAGCGCGGCGCGCGCCCACCGTTCGGGGGAGTAGTCGGGCCGTCCCGTCACCGTGTAGGTCCGGTTGAACCACGCCAGCCCGGCCTCGGCGGCCGCGTACCGGTCGTAGTCGATGTCGACGGTACGTCCCGGCCGCGACGGTGCCTCCCAGGCGTCGACCAGGTCCTCCAGCGCGTCGCCGCGCCGGGCCGAATAGGCCAGGACGGTCGCGTCCGGATACCGCCGGGACAGGCCGTCCACGAGCCGTTCGCGCTCGGCGCCGGGCATCAGGTCGGCCTTGTTGACCGCGATGATGTCGGCCTCTTCGAGCTGGTGCCCGAACAGGTACGCCAGGTCGTCCTCCCGGTCGTGCAGGGGAAGCGCCGAGCCGAGCGCGCGGTAGCGGTCCGGATCGACGACCACGGTGAGCGGGGCGGGCGCGAACCGCGTCCCGTAGTACGCGCCCAGCGGGCGGATCACCGTCGCCTGCAGATCGGTGCACGAGCCGACGGCCTCGGCGAGGACGGTGTCGGCCGTACCGGCGTCCAGCAGCCCGGCGGCGACGTCCATCAGATCGTCGAACCGGCAGCAGAAGCAGCCACCGGTCACCTCGCCGACCGCCGCCCCGCCCCCAGCGGTCCCGTCCACGGGGCCTCCGGCCATGGGTGCCAGCCGCGCCCGGGCCAGCCGGGTGTCGATCAGCTCGGTGCCCTGGTCGTTGGTGATCACCGCGACCCGGCGCCCGCGCGCCTCCAGCAGCCGGGCGGCGGCGATCATGGTGGTGGTCTTGCCGGCGCCCAGGAAGCCGCCCAGCGCGATGAACCGGATCATGCCCCGCCCGCCTCCCGTACGGCCCGCTCGATGTCCGGCCCCAGGCCGGTCAAGGCGGCGGAACGCGCGGTGAGCGCGACCGCCGCGTCCAGCACGAGCACGAGGTCGCCGTCGCCCTCGAACAGCTCCAGCAACTGCCGTCCCCAGGTGGAGTCGCGGGACTGGACGTGCCCGTCGTAGCGCAGCCCGAGCCGCCCGCACGCCGACTCCACCTCACCTGCCAGCGCGCCGGCCGAAGCGGCGTGCGCCGGATCGTGCAGGACGATCGAGGCGACACCGCCCGGCGAACGATTCCCGGCGACGGTCACGCTCCGCGCGCGGAAACCGTCCCGGAACGCGGCCGGCCCCACCCGCAGGATCCGCAGCGAGCGCAGCCCGCACTCGCGCAGTACGGCGCGGTACTCCGGCCACGACAGCCCGGTCTCGCACCGGGCCTTGGCCACGGAACCCGAGGCCACGGGAGCGTCCGGGTCGCCGCCGATCACGTCCGAGACGACGAAGCGCCCGCCGGGACGCAGCACCCGCGCGATCTCCCGCCAGGCCGCGCCCGCGTCCGAGGCCAGCGTGAGCACGCAGTTGCTGATCACCACGTCCGCCGAGCCGTCCGGCAGCGGCAGCGCGGCGGCGTCCCCGGCGGCGAAGCTCACCCAGGGCAGGTCCGCCTCGTCGCGGTGCCGCTCCGCCAGGGCGCGCATCCGCGGGGACGGGTCCACCCCGACGACCCGCCCGCCCGGTCCCGTACGGCGTGCGGCGAGGAAGCAGTCGGCGCCCGCGCCCGAGCCGATGTCGACCACGGTCTCGCCCTCGGAGATCGCGGCCCCGTCCACCGGGTGACCGCAGCCCGACGACAGCCGCAGCACCTCCTCGGGGAGCGCGGCCAGCTCGTCCTCGCGGTAGATCTCGGCCGGCGAGCAGCACAGGTCGCTCTGCCCCAGCCGCGCCAGCTCGTCGTAGGTGATCTGGACGAACGCCGCCTCCTCGCTCACGGGCCCACCGCCGTCGCGCCGGCGGCCGCTCCGGGGGAGACGAAGCTGCGTTCCATGTCCTGGTAGCAGATGCAGTCGGGCCCGCAGCCCTCGTCGGCCTCGTCCCTGGTCACCACGAACACCTCCCAGCGGTTGCCGTCCGGATCGGCCACCCAGATCTTGGTCTGCACCGCGTAGCAGCAGGCCGTCTCGGTCTCCTCGGTGATCGCGAACCCCGCCCCGGCCAGCCGCTCGCGGATGCCCGCCACCGCGCGGCTCGACTTGACCTGGACGCCGTAGTGGCCGCTGGAGGCGACCGAGCCGGTGTGCCGGTTGAGCGTGAGGTTGAGCGGCGGCTCGACCAGCTCGAACTTCACGTAGTCCGCGCGGCGCTTCATCGGCCGCGCGCCGAACAGCACCATGTAGAACGGCAGCGCCGCCTCGACGTCGGTGACGTCCAGGCTGATGTGCGCCCGCATCTCGGTGGGGAAGTCCACCGCGCTGTCGGCCTCGGTGACCAGGGCCGCGGGCTCGGTGACGCCGTCCGCCAGCCAGGCCGCCACCTCCGGCGGGCCGGGCAGCGCGCCGCTCTTGACCGGCCGCCCGTCGGCCAGCGTCAGCGGGAACGTGTCGGGTCCCTTCAGCGCCAGCACCTGCAGGACGTCCGCCGGCAGCCGGACCTGCGCCGCCGTCGGGCGGTCGCCGCGGGCCAGGCACACCACCTCGCCGGTCAGGACGAGGCGATCGCGCGCGGCCCGTTCGGCACAGGCCGAGATCAGATCACGGGCCGCCGGTTCGTGCGCCGGGTCGGCCAGGTAGATGGTCAGGTCCACGGCGACCTCCCGGTCGGCGGGTGTTCTCTGGGTTTTCGTCGGATCGGGGAGCGGCGGGTGTGGGCCTAGCAGCGGGCGGTTGGGCCTAGGGCCTGTCTCAAAGTGGCCGCAGCCACCGCGCGAGCGTGTTACCTGGCCGGCGAGGCGATGTCGCGCTCGCACAGGCACGGGTCACGGTGTGAGCCGCCAGGCGAGCACCGTGGGCCGGGACTTTGAAACACTGCCTAGCAGCAGGACGAGCCGCCGTCGCCGGTGGCGCCCGCCATCGGCAGCGTCACGGGCGAGGCCCGCCGCTCGCCCCGGGCCAGCTCCAGCGCGTCCAGGTAGTTGGGCATCGCGCCGGCCGCGACCAGCCCGCCGTCCACCAGCATCACCGGCAGCGGCCCGGCCGGCGGGCCGCTCAGATGCGCGATCAGCTCGGCCGGGACGTCGACCGGCTCGGCGCCCGGCGTGTTCAGGTCGTGGAACCGTACGTCGGCCTCGTCACCGAGCCGCTCGCCCAGGAAGTCCGACAGCGCCTGGGCGGCGGACGGCCCGCAGCAGGGGCGGTCGAAGAACTGGATCAGCCGTGCCATCCCGCACTCCTCATGGTCGATCGGGGTCGATGGGGCCGGTCACCGGGCCAGCGCCCCGGCGGTCGTGTCGACCGCCTCCAGGAACCGGTCGATCTCCGCGGCCGTGTTGTAGAGGTAGAGGCCCGCCCGCACGTTGCCGGTCGCGGAGCCCACCCCCTGGACCTCGTTGAAGTAGTTGACCGCGCAGTGCTGGCCGGCCCGCACGGCGACGCCGTACCGCTCGTCCAGGACGCGCCCGATCTCCTCCGGCGGGACCCCGCGGATGTTGAACGAGACGATCCCGACCCGCAGGTCCGGATCGGCCGGCCCGTACAGCTCCACGCCGGGGATCCCGCCGAGACCGTCCAGCAGCCGCCGCATCAGGCCGTGCTCGTGGGCCGCCAGCCGGTCGAGCCCCACCGCCTCCAGGTAGTCGATCGCGGCCCGCAGCCCCAGCGCCTCGGCGATCGGCGGCGTCCCGGCCTGCCACTTGAGCGGCAGCTCGCTGTACGAGCAGTACTCGAGGCTGCACTCCTCCAGCGACGGGCACTCGCACGCGGCGGTGTCGATGGTGCCGCCGCCGAGCATGCCCGGCGTCATCTCCATCGCGTGCCGCAGCCGGATGTACAGCACCCCGATCCCGGTCGGGCCGAGCATCTTGTGCCCGGAGAACGCCAGGAAGTCGCAGTCGATCGCGCGTACGTCCACCGGCACGTGCGGTACCGACTGGGCGGCGTCCACCAGGAACAGGGCCCCGTGCTCGCGGCACAGCCGCCCGATCTCCGCGACCGGGACGATCGTGCCCAGCACGTTGGAGATGTGGGTCAGCGTGACCAGCTTCGTGCGCGGCGTCAGCAGCCGGGAGAACTCCTCGACGTCGAACGCCCCGTCGCGGCCCGCGCTGTACCAGCGCAGCACCAGGCCCTTGGCCTGGGCGAGCCGGACCCAGGGCGCCATGTTCGAGGTGTGCTCCAGGTTGGACAGCACGATCTCGTCACCGGGCTGGAAGTCCACGGTGTGCGCGACCAGGTTGATGGAGTGCGTGGTGTTCTGGGTGAGGACGACCTCCTCGGGCATCGCGCCGAGGAAGCGCGCGATCGTCCGGATCGCCTCGTCGAAGCGCTCGGACGCCCGCATCGACAGGTCATAGGTCCCGCGGTGGATGTTGGCCCGGAACCGCAGGTAGTACTCCGTCATCGCCTCGACCACCGGCAGCGGGGTCAGGGACGAGGCGACGCTGTCGAGATAGACCTGGTCGGGGGTGATCGTCGGGAAGTCGGCGCGGATCGCCTCGACGTCGAAGGACTGTTCCTTGAGCCCTGCGGAATCCATCCGGGAGGCCCCTCCTCGCGCTCGCTCCGTCTGCCGCGTCGGCCCCATCATCACCCGGCGGCGGGGAAATCACCATGATTCTTACGGACGAAATTGACGAAATCGTCGCATCGCATGTCAATCAGCACCGGCAGTCGCGAAGCCGATACATCCGGTACGGATCAGGCGCGAAGTCGGCTCGAGCCGGGCGCGGAGAGGGCACGGAGAACCGGGCGGACGGGTGCGTTGGGTGGTGGGGGCATCCCGTCCGCCCGGACCGGGGTCCCGCGTTCGCCGCGGGACCGGCCGGCCGGGACTCAGCCCGGCCGGTAGCGGATGGCGCCGGTCGCCAGCAGCCCGCTCTCGGCCGCCGAGCGCAGCCGCACATCGGCCGTCGCGGCATGTTCGGCGATCGCCATCGACCCCGCGAACAGCACCAGGTACCCCAGCCGGGACGCGGCGGGCACCCAGCCGGGCGGCACGGTGAGCCGCTCCACCCGGCAGAACGGCCGGGACGGCTCGTCCCGCGGGCTGCGCACGACGAACGTGCCCCGGCCGTCGAGCGCGGCCTTCCAGCCCGGGACCAGCGGTACGAGCAGGTCCCGCGCGTCGGTGACCAGGCCGAGGCCGGTCTGCAGGCAGGCCGCCACCAGCGCGGTGACCTGCTCGCCCCCGGGCCGCACGTCGGGCGCGGGCGTGCGCGCGGCGTCGTCCAGGAACACCAGCGGAACGTCGGCGCCCGGAGCGGGCAGCAGGGTCAGCAGCACGTCGAGATCGAAGCTGACGGTGGTCCGCCGTCCGGACCCGCCGCCCCATGCCGCGTGTTCGTCCATGGCCATCCCTGTCCCCATCCGGTGAAGGCGGTCGGCGCCGTGCGTGCCGACGAGGGATCCCGACCGCGACATCGACCGTAACTCCGCAGGTCAGCGTGGTGAAGTGACTTCATGCTTACAGTTGTTTACGACCGGAGTCCGGAGCCGGAAGTGGATTGATCACCGGTCCTGGACCACCCGGTCCGGTGTCGCTGGGGGAGCGGGGGTAGAACGGCGGGGATGAACGTGGTGGTGCTGTCCGATACCCACGCGCCCCGGCGCTGGAAGTCCTGTCCGCCCGCGGTCGCCGTGCACCTGCGGGGCGCGGACCTGATCCTGCACGCCGGGGACGTCTGTACCGCCGGCGTGCTCGACGAGCTGGCGGAGTACGCGCCGGTACGCGCCGTCCTCGGCAACAACGACGGCCCCGATGTGGCCGCGTGGGGTGCCCCGGAGACCCTCGAACTCGACCTGGACGGGCTCCCCGTGGCGATGATCCACGACAGCGGCCAGGCCAAGGGCCGGCTCGCCCGGATGCGCCGCCGGTTCCCCGGCGCCGCCCTCGCCGTGTTCGGGCACTCGCACATCCCGCTCGACGCGTCCGACGACACGCTCGGGCTGCGGATCTTCAACCCGGGATCGCCCACCGACCGGCGCCGCCAGCCGCGCGGCACGCTGGGGCTGCTCGAGATCCGGGACGGCCGGCTGCTGGATGCGAAGATCGTCCCAGTGACCTGAGCTGAGGAGCCCCCCATGACCGACAGCACCACCGACCGCGTCACCGTGCGGATCGACGGCGACGGGGTCGCCGACGTGCGGCTCAACCGTCCCGACAAGCTGAACGCCCTCGACCTCGCCACGTTCCGGGCCCTCGCCGACACCGGCGACGCGCTCGCCGCCGACGCCTCGGTACGGGCCGTCGTCCTGTCCGGTGAGGGGCGCTCCTTCTGCGCCGGCCTCGACTTCGCCAGTTTCAACGCGATGGCGGGGGAGAGGCCGGACGGCGGCGGCAGGAGCGACCGGATCGGCGACTCGTCCTCCGACATCGTGGCCCGCGAGCCCGGCCGCATCACCAACCTCGGCCAGCTGGCCGTGCACGTGTGGCGGGAGCTCCCGCAGCCGGTGATCGCCGCGGTCGCCGGGCACGCGCTCGGCGGCGGCCTGCAGATCGCGCTCGGCGCCGACATCCGGATCGTGGCGCCCGGCGCGAAGCTGTCGATCCTGGAGATCCGCTGGGGCCTGGTCCCCGACATGACCGGTACCGCCGCCCTCGTCCGCCTGGTCGGGGACGACGTCGCCAAGGAACTCACGTTCACCGGCCGGATGGTCGGCGGCGAGGAGGCCGTCCGGCTCGGCCTGGCGACCCGTACCGCCGAGGACCCGCGCGCCGCCGCGCTGGAGCTGGCCGGCGAGATCGCCGGCCGCAGCCCGGACGCGATCCGCGCCGCCAAGCGGCTGCTCAACCGGGCCACCGATGGCCCCGACCAGGCCGGGCAGCTGCTCGCCGAGTCGCGCGCCCTGGCCGCCCTCCGGGGATCGCCCAACCAGGTGGAGGCCGTACGCTCCTACTTCGAGAAGCGGCCGCCGGCCTTCGCCGACCCGCGGTCCCAGGAGGACTAGCGCGGTACGGCCACCGGATCGGGCCGCTCGCGTACGCACGGGCACCATTCGGAAGGCACGACAGGCATGGCCGACGACAGACCGCGCAAGCATCCGGTCGACGAAGTACTCCCCATCCCCAAGCTGGCCATGTACGGCTTCCAGCACGTCCTGGCGTTCTACGCCGGGGCGGTGGTGGTGCCGATCCTGCTGGCCGGGGCGCTCGGGCTGTCCCCCGAGCAGCTGGTCTACCTGATCAACGCGGACCTGTTCACCTGCGGCATCGCCACCATCGTCCAGTCGCTGGGCTTCTGGAAGATCGGCATCCGGCTGCCGATCGTGCAGGGCGTCACGTTCACCGCGGTGGCGCCGATGATCGCGATCGGCCAGGGCGCGAACGGCGGCACCGCGGCGCTGCTGGCCATCTACGGCGCCACGATCACCGCCGGCCTGGTGATGTTCCTGCTGGCGCCGTACCTCGGCCGGGTGCTGCGGCTGTTCCCGCCGGTCGTCACCGGCACCGTCCTGACGATCATGGGCCTGGTGCTGCTGCCGAACGCGATCACCGACGCCGCCGGCGGGGCCGCCGCGAAGGGCGTCCCCGGTGAGTTCGGCAGCTGGAAGCACCTGGCCTACGCGGGCGGCACGCTGCTGTTCATCCTGGCCCTGTACCGGCTGCGCCGCCCGTTCCTCAGCAGCATCGCCGTCCTGCTCGGCCTGGTCGGCGGGACGCTGGTCTCGTTCGCGCTCGGCGACACCGACTTCGACCAGGTGGGCAAGTCCGACTGGCTCGGGGTGACCACGCCGTTCCACTTCGGCACGCCGACGTTCCACATCGGCGCGATCCTGGCCATGCTGCTGGTGATGATGGTCACCGTCGTGGAGACCGTGGGCGACTCCAAGGCCGTCGGCGAGATCGTCGGCAAGGACGTCAGCGACGACGACATCACCCGGGCACTGCGCGCCGACGGCGCCTCCACCTTCCTCGGCGGAACGCTCAACGCCTTCCCGTACACCTGCTTCGCGCAGAACGTCGGGCTGGTCCGCCTCACCGGCGTGCGCAGCCGGTTCGTGGTCGTCGCGGCCGGCGTGATCATGATGGTGCTCGGCCTGTTCCCCAAGGCCGCCGCCTACGTGGCCGCCATCCCCAGCGACGTGCTCGGCGGCGCCGCCATCGCGATGTTCGGCATGGTCGCGGTCGTCGGCATCCAGACGCTGGCCAAGGCCGACCTGCGCCAGGAACGCAACGCGCTGGTCGTCGCCATCAGCATCGGCATGGCGCTGGTGCCCACGACGCTCCCGGCGTTCGGCGACAACATGCCCCGCGACCTCGCCGCCCTGCTCGACAGCGGCATCACCCTGGGCAGCCTGACCGCGATCCTGCTCAACCTCGTCTTCAACGTCTTCACCCGTACGCCGCCGTCCGGCCCCGGGGAGATCCCGGCGGCCGAGCCGTCCAAGGCCGCCTGAACGGCGCGGACCCAGGCGGCCTTGGACCCCTCGGCGGCTCAGGCCGCTCAGCCGCTCAGGCGGCGAGGAAGGCCCCGAACGGCAGGTTCCGTACCAGCCAGAAGGCCATGATCCCGGCGAACAGCGCCCAGATCAGCCGCGGATCGCCCGCCCTGGCCCGCGCCGGGCGGTCGCGTGCGCGCGCGACCGTCCAGCGCAGCCAGAAGAACGCCAGCACCGGCAGCATGGACACGACGAAGACGTTCAGCGCCAGCGCCTCCCCGAGCTGCCCGTGGGCGAGCGCGTGCAGCGTACGGAGCGCGCCGCACCCCGGGCACTGGTGGCCGGTCAACGCGAGGAAGGGGCAGGTCGGGTACGTGCCGTCCGCGTTCGGATCGACGACGGCGACGAAGCCCACGACCGCCGCGGCCAGCACCAGCACGCCGCCGGGCGCGGCGAGCCTGAACGCCGCGGTGCTGCGGCCCGCCTCGGCCGTCCGGCCCGTACCCAACCCGGATCCCGGCGTCAGTAGGTGGAGTTGGAGGACGCCACCAGCAGGAACACCGCGTAGATGGCGCTGAAGATCAGCCCCGCCACGGCCGCGACGATCGCCCAGGTCTTGGCGTTCTTGGAGGCGCTCATCGCGCCCTGGTAGTCACCCGCCTGCCACTTGGAGTTGACCTGCGCCGCGAAGACGATCGAGACGACGCCGGCGGGCAGGCAGCAGAAGATGGTCGTCAGGATGGCCCACACCAGGTTGTTGGGCGGGGGCGGCGAGGCCTGCGGGTAGCCACCCGCGTCGGACGGCGGTGGCGTGTAGTAGCTCATGGGTCAACCTCCGAAGCATGCGAATCGACCGTGAGTCAGACGATCTCTCATCCGAGGCGTTTCTGGAATCCCTGGGCAGCGACGATTGTCGGCGAGCACGGCCAGATCCCCTTGTGGAGCGTCATGCGGCGTACATCCCCCCGCACAATCAGGACCTGCGCCGCCGGACGGTGCTGTCCCACGCGTCGTTGGCGGCCCCCTTGCGTCGTGGCACGCCCGGTGTCCCCGCACCGGCGCGTCCTGGCTCGATGATCAGATGCTTCCCCCCGGCCCGCCGGGACAACCGTGCCCAGAGCGGAAAAAGGGGTGAAGTCCGGCGGCGGCCAATTGACAAATTCATTTGTCAAATCTACCGTCGCAAGCGTGACCGAACCCGCAGCCGAGCCCGTACCGGAGCCGCCGCCGTCCAGCCGCTCCGGGCTGTCGCCGCTCCGCCGCACCCTGCTGGACCACCTGACCGAGGCCGCCTCGGCCAGCGAGCTCGCCCGGCGGCTGGACCTGCCCCGGCAGAAGGTCAACTACCACCTGCGGGAGCTGGAACGGCTCGGGCTGGTGGAACTGGTGGACGAGCGCCGCCGGCGCGGCTTCGTCGAACGCCGGATGAGGACCGTCGACCGGGACCGCTTCTCCAGCGCCTACCTCTACACCGCGGCCTCGCGGCTGGCCGGCGACGTGGCCACGCTCCGCGAGCGCGCGGCCGCCGCCGACCGGGCCCTGCTCACCTTCACCCTCGAACTCGACATCGACTTCGCCTCCCCGGCGGCGATGCGCGACTTCCTCGACGAGCTGACCACCCTGACGCGGACGCTCGCCGCCCGCCACCACCGGCCGGACGAGCCCCGGGCGAGGCGGCACCACGTCGTGATCGGCGCGCACCCGGTGATCACCAAGACCCCGGAGCAGGCGGCCGCCGAGGCCGCCGGCGCCGCCGAGCCGAGAGAGGCGCAGCCATGACGCGCGACCACCATCACGAGATCGAGATCGACGCGTCCGCCGACGACGTCTGGCGGGCCATCAGCGACGGCGCCGAGCTGACCCGCTGGTACGCGGACCGGGCCACCGTCACGCCCGGCGAGGGCGGCATCGTCGCCGTCGGCTGGGAAGGCGAGGACGACACGGTCATGGAGGGCACCAGCCGGATCGATGTCTGGGAGCCCGGCGCCCGGCTCCGGCTGGTCGATCTGCCGCCTGAGGATTCCGCGGGCTTCCCCAAACTCGAGGAGCCGACCGTTCAGGAATGGACGATCGTCACCGAAGGTGGCGCCACCGTGCTCCGCCTCGTCCATTCCGGGTTCCCTGAGACCGACGACTGGGACGGCATCTACGACAGCACCGACCACGGCTGGGACGTCTTCCTCCTCAGCCTCCGCCACTACCTGGAACGGCACCCCGGGCAGCCGCGCCGCGCCATCGTCGCCACGGCGGCGCTCGACCTCGACCCCGCGACGGCCTGGAACGCCCTCCGCGCCGCCTGCGGCGTCACCGGCGACCGGTTCGAGGCGAAACTTCCCGCCGGCGAGGCGCTGTCCGGGACGGTCGTGCTGGAACGGCCGGGCAAGGTCCTGCTCGCCTCGGTCGACGAGCTCGACGGCGGGCTCCTGTTCGTCACCCTCGAAATGGGCACGATCTGGGCGAGCCTCGCCGCGTTCGGTACGGCCCGTACCCGCCTCGACGGTCTCGGCGACCGCTGGCGCGACTGGATGATCAACGCACCCTCTGCTGGTTAAACCCTCTACTGGTCAGGAGCACGGCCATGGCACGACAGGGCAGCCTCATCGGACTGGACCTCACCGTCCCCAACGCACCGCAGGTACGCGACTTCTATGCCGCCGTGATCGGCTGGGGCGTCCAGGGCCTCAAGACCGGCGAGCAGTACGACGACCACGACGACTACTTCATGACCGGCCATGACGGCGTCCCCGTCGCCGGGGTCTGCGCACGTGCGGGCGAGAACGCCGACCTGCCGCCGCAGTGGATGCCCTACATCGCCGTGGACGACCTGGAGGCCGCCGTCAAGAAGACGCTGGACCTCGGCGGCAGCGTCGTCGCCGGCCCGAAGGGGGAGGGACCCGGGGCGTACTGCGTCATCAAGGACCCGGCCGGAGCCACACTGGCCGTCATGCAGAACCCCGAGCCCTGACCGGCCCGCCGTCGAGCGCTCCGGACGCGTACGGCCCGTCGATTTGACGTACCCGTCCGGAGCGCATAGTTTCAGTCCTCGTCCCTTGAAGACACGTGACGCCATCATGCATGGCGGCCGGATCAAGGGGTATCCCTCTCCGTTCAGGCCGGTACGGCACTGCCGTGCCCGCATGCGCGGAGAACATCGGAAAAGGTTCGATTTTGACAATCGGCTGGAATCTGGTGAAATAGAGCCATCGCCCGGAAGGAACCGCGAAAGCGGAACTGGAACGGCGAATCGGAAAAGCCCGAAATTGACAGACCGGGTGGACCTGATACAGTTTAAAAGTCGCCCCGGGGCGGGAAACGCGAAAGCGGATCCGGTACGGTGGGTGTCCGTTTCTTGAGAACTCAACAGCGTGTTAAAAGCCAGTGCCTTTATATGGTTCGGTCATGGTACCGGATCACCCCGAGGCCGGCGGTCTGCTTCCACTTTGTGGGGGTGGGTTGTTGGTCTGGGATTTCTTTGAGGCAAAATGTCATGGCTCTCCTTACCGGGAGGGTTGTGGATTCTGCTGGGATTGTTTCCGAGGTTTGGCCATCGGGGTTCGCCCCCGG